>NZ_JBIRUL010000012.1:0-237242 GCF_044335095.1 Streptomyces sp. NPDC020597
GTACTGCAGGGGGGACCCTGTGGGAGAGTAGGACACCGCCGAACAATCATTGCGAAAACCCCCGTGCCATTCGGCACGGGGGTTTTCTGCGTTCAAAGCGTGTCGAATCGGTCGGCGGCCGGCGTTTCGGATCCGGTCAGGCGCGAGACGTAGTCGAGCGGGCCTGACCGGTGACGGTCGACGGATCGCTTCAGGTACGCCTGTGAGCGAGTTTGAGAACAGCGGGTCCTTCGGGGTATGCTCTATTTCGTTGCCGCGAGGGAAACCTCGAGAAGTGACCAGCCCCCTTAGCTCAGTCGGCAGAGCGTCTCCATGGTAAGGAGAAGGTCAACGGTTCGATTCCGTTAGGGGGCTCCACAAAGAGAACGCCTCCACCCGTTCGGGTGGGGGCTTTTCTCATTGGTGGTCTTCTCTCATGCCACGCGCATGGCCAGGATCGCCATGTCGTCCGACGGGGCGTCGGACGCGAAGCGTTCCACCGCGCGCATGATGCGGGCGGCGACCGCGCCGGCCGTGAGACCGGTGCAGGTGGTGAGAACGTCGGCGAGGCCGTCGTCCCCCAGCATGCGGGTGCCCTCGCGGCGCTCGGTGACTCCGTCGGTGACGCAGAGCAGGACGTCGCCCGGGTCGAGGATGACGGTCTGCTCGTAGAGCTCCAGGTCCTCCATGACGCCCAGCAGCGGCTGGGGTTCGGCGGCCGGTTCGACCGTGCCGTCCTGGCGGAGCCGGAGGGGGAGCGGGTGGCCCGCGCAGACGACCTTCAACTCCGCGCTGCCGTCGTCGTGCGGGCGCATCTCGCCGTACAGGAGGGTCAGGAAGCGGCTGCGGGTGCCCTCGTCGAGGATGGCGGAGTTGAGACGCTCGAGGACGGCCGGACCGCTGAGGCCCTCCCTGGCCAGCAGGCGAAGGGCGTGCCGGGCGAGGCCGGTGACCGCCGCCGCGTTCGGGCCCGTGCCGCAGACGTCGCCGATGGCGAAGCCGTAGACGCCCTCGCGGATGGGAAAGACGTCGTAGAAGTCGCCGCCGACCTCGTTGCCCTCTCCGGCGGCCCGGTAGATGACCTCCACCTCGACGCCGTCGATCTTGGGGGTCTCCGGGGGGAGAAGGCTGCGCTGGAGGGCCTGGCTGATGGCCGTGCGCTCCGAATACAGGCGCGCGTTGTCGAGGGCGAGGGCCGCTCGGCGGCTCAGGTCCTCGGCGAGCTCCAGGATTTCCTGACGGAAGTGCTCGTCGGTGGGCTTGCCGAGGGTCAGCATGCCGATGACGCGGTTGCGGGCGACCAGGGGAAGGACGACGGTCTCGCCGCCGACCGCGGAGGCCGTGGCGAGGGTGGGGCCGATGCCCGAGGCCACCTGGTGGGTCGGGCCGCCGGTCAGGCCGAGGCTGCGCATGGAACTGCGCAGGGCCGCGTCGTGCGCCGCGGCGGCGGGGGCTCCCCACACGCGGGCGCCGGGCGTGGGGACCGGGTCGGGCGGGGCGATCTTCGAGAGCAACGACTTGATGCCGTCGATCAGCTCCTCGTCCTCGTGCAGGACGTAGGAGAGATACGGGTCGGAGGCCTGGTCGGCGATCGTGTAGACCGCGCACCACGTCGCCAACGTGGGCACGGTCATCTGGGCCATCAGGGCGAGGGTCTGGTCGCGGTCCAGGGTGCCGGCGAGGAGGTCGGACGCCTCGACGAGGAAGCTGAGGGAGCCTCGGCGAAGGCGCTCCAGCTCGCCGAGCCGGGCCGACTCCACGGCCAGCGCGATGCGGTCGGCCGCGAACTGCAGGCGCAGGGCCTCCTCGTTGGAGTAGCGGCCCTGTGTCTCGGCCGCCACCCCGAGGGAACCGGTCAGGCGGCCCTCGACCTTCAGCGGGACCGTGACGACCGAGCGCATGCCCGTGCCGTTCAGGAGGGGGACCGCGCCGGGGACGGCCAGGAGATCCTCGTGGACGGCCGGCATCCGGGCCGAGCCGTAGCGCCCCGGGCCGGCCTCGACGGGCACGCGCGCGAAGCGCTGGCGGGCGGAGGGCAGACCCGTGGAGGCGCGGACCTCCAGCTCGGTCTCGTCGTCGGTGGCAAGGAGGAGGAAGGCGGAGTCGCCGTCGAGCATGTCACGGGCGCGTTCGACCGTGCGCTGGAGGAGGCCGTCGAGATCGTCGGGGGCCGGTGAGCCGATGAACACCTCGAAAGGGTCGGTGCTCTGGCCGTCGGAAGAGGTGGTGTTGTCCGTGGACGGGACGCGCGAGGGGGTCTGCAGGACGGCGCGCTCGTGGTCCCGGACGAGGAGGCAGACCGTGGAGGGCTCGCCGTCGGTGTCCCGGACGCGCAGGTGGGAGGCGTAGACCGGGGTGACCCGGCCGTCCGCGCCGCGGATGCCGTAGCTGCCCTCCCAGCGGGAGAGCTGAAGCGCCTCGGCGATGCCGGTGCTGGTGCCCGGGGTGTGCGGCCAGGCGGCGAGGTCGGTGAGGGGCTTTCCGGTGACCTGGTCGGCGGGGTAGCCGAACAGTTCCTCGGCGTCCTCGTTCCAGGCGGAGACGACTCCGACGCGGTCGATCTGGACGACGGCGACGCGTACCCGGCTGTCGGCGAGGGGCAGGAGGTCGGCGGGGAGCGACGGGCCGGCAGTGCGGGTGCCCACCGGGCGGTCGGGCAGATCGAGTTGGAACCAGACCTGCTTGCGGGTGGGGGTGTACTCGACGCCCCAACGGGCGGCGATGGCCGCGCACAGCTGGAGGCCGCGGCCGCCCTCGCGGTCGGGACTGCCCATGGTCGCGGGGGAGCCCTGGAGGGGGATCTCACGCTCCGGGTACCGGTCGGCCACCTCGATGCGGACACCGTCGTCGCTGCGCAGGCACAGGACATCCGCGTGGGTGCCGGCGTGGACGACCGCGTTGGTCACCAGTTCGCTGGTGAGGACCACCGCGTCGTCGACGATGTCCGCGAAGCCCCACCCCTGGAGGGTGTCGCGGACGAAGGCGCGGGCGGTCGCCACGGATCGCCCCACGGGCTCGAAGCTGGCAGCCGCGCGCGCGGTGATCACAGAACTCCTCGGCCGGTCGTCGACGTGCAGGGCTCCCCGGCCGGACAGGTCGCCTCGCTGGTGCGGCGGACGCGTGCCTGAGGACCGGGGGTCCGGGGTCTGTCCCCCCGGGATCAGTCCGGTGGTCATGTGTGCGGCCGCCCCTCCGATGCCCGCTCGTGCTCGTGCCACCGCCCAGGCCGGCGGGACCGGCGTGGCTGGGAGGCCGCATGCAAGGTTACTTACCATCCCGGTCCCCGCGGATGCCGGTCGGCGCAGTTCCGCCCAGGGGTGTGCGGACGATGTGCGAAGCTGCCGAACTGTTATGGCCTGGTTCGGCAAGGGTGAAACACTGGGCAGGCTTGTTGTGAAGGTCCGGGCAGACTGGGTGTCTTCTGAGCACAGGGGGCAGTAGCTCCCGGGTCCCGCCTGGTTTGATCGGGCGGGGATACCCAGAAGTAACGGGCATGGCGAAAAGTAGCACCCAGGCACAGCGGTAACGGTCGACCCCTGCGGGAGGGACAAGTGGAGTCTGGCGCAGCGACGCGGGGCACTAAGACGCGCGCGAAAGGCGGACAGTCTCTGAGCAGGCCGCGTACACCACGCGGCGGGACCACTGTCGTGGACACGGCAGCTCTGAACCGTTTGCTGGTCGCTCTGGTGTCCATGCGGGAGGGCAATTTCCGCAAGCGGCTCACGGTTTCCGGCGACGGCGTGATGTCGGAGATCGCCGCGGTGTTCAACGAGGTGGCGGATCGCAATCTGCATCTCACGGGCGAGCTGTCGCGGGTGCGACGCATGGTGGGGCGTGAGGGGAAGCTCACCGAGCGGCTGGAGACGGGAGCCTGCGAGGGGTCCTGGGCGACGGCCGTCGACAACTCGAACGCGCTGGTCGACGACCTGGTCAGGCCGGTCTCCGAGGTCGGGCGGGTGCTGTCGGCGGTGGCCGAGGGCGATCTGTCGCCCCGCATGGAGCTCAGGACGCAGACCCCGGACGGGGCGGCCGGGCAGCCGTTGCGCGGGGAGTTCCTGAAGGTCGGGCGGACCGTCAACAACCTCGTCGACCAGCTGTCGACGTTCACCGACGAGGTCACGCGCGTGGCCAGCGAGGTGGGCACCGAGGGCAAGCTGGGCGGGCAGGCACAGGTGCGCGGCATGTCCGGTTCGTGGAAGGACCTCACGGAGTCCGTCAACACCATGGCGTACCGGCTGACTGCGCAGGTGCGGGACATCGCGCTGGTGACGACGGCGGTGGCCAAGGGTGATCTGTCACGGAAGGTGACGGTTCACGTCGAGGGCGAGATGCTCGAGCTGAAGAACACCGTCAACACGATGGTGGATCAGCTCTCCGCGTTCTCGGTCGAGGTGACGCGGGTCGCCCGCGAGGTGGGCACCGAGGGCATCCTCGGCGGCCAGGCGCAGGTGTCCGGTGTCGACGGTGTGTGGAAGGAACTCACCGATTCGGTGAACACCATGGCCGGGAACCTGACGGCCCAGGTGCGCGGGATCGCGGAGGTGACGACGGCGGTCGCCAACGGCGACCTGTCGCAGAAGGTGACGGTGTCGGCGCGCGGCGAGGTCGCGCAGCTCGCCGACACGATCAACCAGATGACCGAGACGCTGCGCACCTTCGCCGACGAGGTCACGCGTGTCGCCAACGAGGTGGGCGCCGCGGGGCAGCTGGGCGGCCAGGCGAACGTGCCGGGCGCGGCCGGCACCTGGAAGGACCTGACGGACTCCGTCAACACGGTCTTCCGCAACCTCACGACGCAGGTGCGGGACATCGCGGCGGTGACGACGGCCGTGGCCAGCGGTGATCTGTCGCAGAAGGTCACGGTGGACGTGGCCGGCGAGATGCTGGAGCTGAAGAACACCGTCAACGGGATGGTCGACCAGCTGTCGGCCTTCGGTGCAGAGGTCACGCGCGTGGCGCGCGAGATCGGTGTCGAGGGCGAGCTGGGCGGTCAGGCGCAGGTGTCGGGCGCGGCCGGCACCTGGAAGGACCTGACGGACTCCGTCAACACGGCGTTCAGGAATCTCACCGGACAGGTGAGGAACATCGCGCAGGTCACCACGGCGGTGGCCAACGGCGACCTTTCGCAGAAGGTCACCGTGGACGTGTCCGGCGAGATGGCGCAGCTGAAGAACACCGTGAACACCATGGTGGACCAGCTGTCGTCGTTCGCCGACCAGGTGACGCGCATGGCGCGGGACGTGGGCACCGAGGGCCGGCTGGGCGGTCAGGCGCGGGTGGACGGCGTCTCGGGCACCTGGAAGGAGCTCACGGACTCCGTGAACTCCATGGCGGGGAACCTGACCTCGCAGGTGCGCAACATCGCGCAGGTGACGACGGCGGTGGCGCGGGGCGACCTGTCGCAGAAGATCGACGTGGACGCGCGCGGGGAGATCCTCGAGCTGAAGAACACCATCAACACGATGGTGGACCAGCTGTCCGCGTTCGCCGACCAGGTGACCCGGGTCGCGCGTGACGTGGGTACCGAGGGCCGGCTGGGCGGTCAGGCGCAGGTGCCCGGCGTGGCGGGCGTGTGGCGGGACCTGACGGACTCGGTGAACGGCATGGCCGGGAACCTCACCGCACAGGTGCGCAACATCGCACAGGTGGCTACGGCGGTGGCCCGCGGAGACCTCTCCCAGAAGATCACCGTGGACGCGCGCGGGGAGATCCTGGAGCTGAAGAACACCCTGAACACGATGGTCGACCAGCTGTCGTCGTTCGCCCAGGAGGTCACGCGGGTGGCCCGTGAGGTGGGTACGGAGGGGCAGCTCGGCGGACAGGCCGAGGTGCAGGGCGTCTCCGGCACCTGGAAGGACCTCACGCAGTCGGTGAACTTCATGGCGAACAACCTGACCATCCAGGTGCGCCAGATCGCCGATGTCACGACCGCGGTCGCCAAGGGAGATCTGTCGAAGAAGATCACCGTCGACGCCAAGGGCGAGATCCTCGAGCTCGTCACCACCGTGAACACGATGGTCGATCAGCTGTCCTCGTTCGCGGAGCAGGTGACCCGGGTGGCCCGTGAGGTGGGCACCGAGGGCATCCTGGGCGGTCAGGCGTACGCCTCGGGCGTCACGGGCATCTGGAAGGACCTCACCGACAACGTCAACCTGATGGCCAAGAACCTGACCATGCAGGTGCGCAACATCTCCCAGGTCGCGGCGGCCGTCGCCAACGGCGACCTGACCCGCACGGTGACGATCGAGGCGCGCGGCGAGGTCCAGCAGCTCGCCGACACCTTCAACACCATGGTGAAGACGCTGAGTTCGTTCGCCGAGCAGGTCACCAAGGTGGCCCGTGAGGTGGGCACGGACGGCATCCTGGGCGGGCAGGCGCATGTGCCGGGTGTGGCGGGCACCTGGAAGGACCTCACCGACTCGGTGAACGGCATGGCGTCCAACCTGACCGGTCAGGTGCGCAACATCGCCATGGTCACGACGGCCATCGCCAAGGGCGACCTGACGAAGAAGATCGACATCGACGCGCGCGGGGAGATCCTCGAGCTGAAGACGACCATCAACACGATGGTCGACCAGCTGTCGTCGTTCGCCGAGGAGGTCACCCGCGTCGCCCGCGAGGTGGGCACCGAGGGGCAGCTGGGCGGTCAGGCACGCGTGCGTGACGTCGACGGCACCTGGCGAGACCTGACCGAGTCGGTGAACGAGATGGCCGGGAACCTGACCCGGCAGGTGCGGGCCATCGCGCGCGTGGCGACGGCGGTGACGCGCGGCGACCTGAACCTGAAGATCGACGTGGACGCGTCCGGGGAGATCCAGGAGCTCCAGGACTACATCAACAAGATGATCGCCAACCTGCGTGACACCACGATCGCGAACAAGGAGCAGGACTGGCTCAAGGGCAACCTCGCGCGCGTGTCCGCCCTGATGCAGGGCCGGCGCGACCTCCAGGACGTGGCCTCGCTGATCATGAGCGAGCTGCCGCCCCTGGTGGCCGCGCAGCACGGCGCGTTCTTCCTGGCGATGCCGCCGGCGGACGGCGACGCCGACCTGTACGAGCTGCGGATGCTGGGCTCGTACGGCTACTCGATGGGATCGATGCCGTCGTCGTTCCGGCCGGGCGAGGCGCTGGTGGGGACGGCGGCCGAGGAGAAGCGCACGATCCTCGTCGCGAACGCCCCGAGCGGCTACCTGAAGATCTCCTCGGGGCTCGGCGAGGCGCCGCCCGCGCAGGTGATCGTGCTGCCGGTGCTGTTCGAGGGGCAGGTGCTCGGCGTGATCGAGCTGGCGTCGTTCACGCCGTTCACGCAGATCCAGAAGGACTTCCTCAACCAGCTCGCCGAGATGATCGCGACCAGCGTCAACACGATCTCCGTCAACACCAAGACGGAGCAGCTGCTGAAGCAGTCCCAGGAGCTGACCGAGCAACTGCGCGAGCGGTCGGCCGAGTTGGAACAGCGGCAGAAGGCGCTGCAGGCGTCCAACGCGGAACTGGAGGAGAAGGCCGAGTTGCTGGCCCGGCAGAACCGCGACATCGAGGTGAAGAACACCGAGATCGAGGAGGCGCGCCAGGTCCTGGAGGAGCGTGCCGAGCAGCTCGCGGTGTCGATGCGCTACAAGAGCGAGTTCCTGGCGAACATGTCGCACGAGCTGCGCACGCCGCTGAACTCGCTGCTGATCCTCGCCAAGCTGCTCGCCGACAACGCGGACACCAACCTCACGCCCAAGCAGGTCGAGTTCGCCGAGACGATCCACGGGGCCGGTTCGGACCTGCTGCAGCTGATCAACGACATCCTCGACCTGTCGAAGGTCGAGGCGGGCAAGATGGACGTCTCGCCGACGCGGATCGCGCTCGTCCAGCTGGTGGACTACGTGGAGGCCACCTTCCGTCCGCTGACCGCCGAGAAGGGGCTCGACCTGTCGGTGCGGGTGTCGCCGGAGCTGCCGGCCACGCTGCACACCGACGAGCAGCGGCTTCTGCAGGTGCTGCGCAACCTGCTGTCCAACGCGGTGAAGTTCACCGACTCGGGGTCGGTCGAGCTGGTCATCCGGCCGGCCGGGGCGGAGGTGCCGGTGGCGATCCGCGAGCAGCTGCTCGAAGCGGGTTCGCTGACCGACGCGGACGCGCCGCTGATCGCGTTCTCGGTGACCGACACCGGCATCGGGATCGCTGCCAGCAAGATGCGGGTGATCTTCGAGGCGTTCAAGCAGGCGGACGGCACCACCAGCCGCAAGTACGGCGGTACCGGCCTCGGGCTGTCGATCTCGCGGGAGATCGCGCAGCTGCTCGGCGGCGAGATTCACGCGCAGAGCGAGACGGGCCGCGGATCGACGTTCACGCTGTACCTGCCGCTGCATCCGAGCGAGCTGCCGCCGCAGGGCTACCAGCAGATCGTGCCCGCACTGGAGGCCGGCGACCTGGTGGCCTCCGAGAACGGGGCGGTCGAGCCGTCGGAGCTGTCCGGGACGGAGATCCGGATGCCGGCCGAGGTGAAGTCGTACCAGGACGCGCAGAACGGCCCGGCGGCCCTCTTCCGGCGTCGCCGCCGCATGGTGAGCGGTGAGCAGGTCGGCAGGCCGGAGCAGTGGCCCTCCCGCGGACAGCAGACGGGGACGCAGACGCGTCCGGGCATCCGGTTCGGCGGTGAGAAGGTGCTGATCGTCGACGACGACATCCGCAACGTGTTCGCGCTGACCAGCGTCCTGGAGCAGCACGGCCTGTCGGTGCTGTACGCGGAGAACGGACGGGAGGGCATCGAGGTCCTGGAACAGCACGACGACGTGGCGGTCGTCCTGATGGACATCATGATGCCCGAGATGGACGGCTATGCGACGACGAGTGCGATCCGTCGGATGCCCCAGTTCTCGGGTCTGCCGATCATCGCGCTGACGGCGAAGGCGATGAAGGGGGACCGGGAGAAGGCGATCGAGTCCGGCGCCTCCGACTACGTGACGAAGCCCGTCGACCCCGATCACCTGTTGACCGTGATGGAGCAGTGGATGCGGGGCGAGTGACGGGGGCGCCCGGCGTGATCGGCGCCTCCCGCGCGCCGGGAACTCTCGGGGGTCGTCCACCGTTGTTGACTCAGGGTGGCCGATGCCGTGTAGCGGGGCGGAATTCGGGGAACCTTCTGGTCTTCTGCTGCGTTCCTGCTACGTGCACAGTGACATCACGGTGACAGGGTGTGGCGACGGTCGGGGTGCGGCTACCATGACCGGCACAAGGAAGGGCGGCGCAACGGAGTCGTCCCCAGGGGCGGCGCCCGGTGCACTGCCGGGGCGAGGAGGGCGGGCCATGGTGCAGAAGGCCAAGATCCTCCTGGTCGATGACCGGCCGGAGAATCTGCTGGCGCTGGAGGCGATCCTCTCGGCGCTCGATCAGACGCTGGTGCGGGCATCGTCCGGGGAAGAAGCGCTCAAGGCACTGCTGACGGACGACTTCGCGGTCATTCTGCTGGACGTCCAGATGCCGGGAATGGACGGTTTCGAGACGGCCGCGCACATCAAGCGGCGGGAGCGGACCCGGGACATCCCGATCATCTTCCTCACCGCGATCAACCACGGGCCGCACCACACCTTCCGCGGTTACGCGGCGGGCGCGGTGGACTACATCTCCAAGCCGTTCGACCCGTGGGTGCTGCGCGCGAAGGTCTCGGTGTTCGTCGAGCTGTACATGAAGAACTGTCAGC
This sequence comes from Streptomyces sp. NPDC020597, assembly GCF_044335095.1. Lineage (NCBI taxonomy): Bacteria > Bacillati > Actinomycetota > Actinomycetes > Kitasatosporales > Streptomycetaceae > Streptomyces > Streptomyces sp. NPDC020597. The sequence goes on from NZ_JBIRUL010000012.1 coordinate 9,668, forward strand.
TGCGTGAGCAGGCAGCTCTGCTGCGGCTGCAGTTGGAGGGCGGTGGCGGCAAGGCCGCCGCGGGCGGGGCCAAGGAGGCGGCCGGTCTGCTCGCCGAGCTGTCCGCGCGGCTCGCGGCCGTCGAGGAGCAGGCGGAGGCGCTGTCCAAGCAGCTCGACGACGAGTCGGCCGACGCGGCGGCGGTGGCCACGGCCGCCCATCTGGAGCGCAAACTCACGGGCCTGCGCCGGGCGCTGGACGCCCTGGAGCCGGGCGCCGGCAGCGGTACGGCCTCCGTGTCGTCGCAGAACTGAACGGAACTGACGCGTACGGCGCACGAAGTCGTGCATGACAACGCGTCAGTTCCCTCTTTCCGCACAGCGGGCGCGTCAGCTCGGGGTGTCGGCGAAGGCGACACGAACGGGTGAAGCAGTGGGCACGCGTGTCCCTTGCGGTCTCCACCGGTAACCTCACCTCCATGGCCCCACGTCCTTCCGCAGCCAAGAAGCAGCCCGCCAAGAAGGCGGCGGCTCCCGCGAAGGCTGTGGCGAAGCAGGCCGCCGCGAAGAAGGTCGCCGCGAAGAAGGTCGCCGCGAAGAAGACGCCGGCGAAGAAGCCGCCCGCCAGGAAGGCAGCGGCGAGGAAGCCCGCGCCCGCGCCGGCGCCCAATCCCACCGGGGGCGTCTACCGGCTCGTCCGCGCCGTCTGGCTCGGGCTGGCGCACGCCGTGGGCGCGGTGTTCCGCGGCATAGGGAACGGCGCGAAGAACCTCGACCCGGCCCACCGCAAGGACGGCGTCGCGCTGCTGCTGCTCGGCCTCGCCCTGATCGTCGCCGCGGGCACCTGGGCGGATCTGCGCGGCCCCGTCGGGGACCTCGTCGAGATCCTGGTGACCGGCTCGTTCGGCAGGCTCGACCTGCTCGTGCCGATACTGCTGGCGGTCATCGCCGTGCGCTTCATCCGGCACCCGGAGAAGCCGGAGGCCAACGGCCGCATCGTGATCGGGCTGTCCGCGCTCGTCGTCGGCGTGCTCGGGCAGGTCCACATCGCCTGCGGAGCGCCCGCGCGCAGCGCCGGCATGCAGGCCATAAGGGACGCGGGCGGTCTCATCGGCTGGGGCGCGGCGACGCCGCTGACCTATGCCATGGGCGAGGTGCTCGCCGTGCCGCTGCTGGTGCTGCTCACGGTCTTCGGGCTGCTCGTCGTCACAGCGACCCCCGTCAACGCGATCCCGCAGCGGCTGCGGCAGCTCGGGGTGCGGCTGGGCGTGCTGCACGATCCCGAGACGTACGAGTACGACGAGTTCTCGGACGACGAGCGCTACGACGAGCAGTGGCGCGAGGCGCTGCCGGGCCGCCCCCGGCGGCGCTCGGGCCCGCCCGAGGCGTACGACCCCGACAGCGCGGAGCAGGACGCCCTCGCGCAGCGGCGCGGCCGGCCCCGGCGCTCGGCGGTGCCGCAACCGGCCATGGACCGGCAGCCGGACGCCGTGGACATCGCGGCGGCCGCCGCGGCCGACCTGGACGGCGCCGTTCTGCACGGGATGCCGCCCTCGCGGATCGTCGCCGACCTCACCCAGGGCGTGAGTGTGGGCGACCGGGAGCCGACGACGCCGACACCCGTGCCGACGCCGGGCGCCGCGCCCGTCCCCGCGCCGGCGTCGCGCCCCAAGCAGGAGAAGCTCAAGACCGACGGGACCGTACCGGACCTCACCAAGTCGGCTCCCGAACACTCGCGCGAGCTGCCGCCGCGCGCCGAGCAGCTCCAGCTCTCCGGCGACATCACCTACGCCCTGCCCTCCCTCGACCTCCTGGAGCGCGGCGGCCCCGGCAAGGCCCGCAGCGCGGCCAACGACGCCGTCGTCGCATCGCTGACGAACGTCTTCACCGAGTTCAAGGTCGACGCCGCCGTCACCGGCTTCACCCGCGGCCCGACGGTCACCCGCTACGAGGTCGAGCTCGGCCCCGCCGTGAAGGTGGAGCGGATCACCGCCCTCGCCAAGAACATCGCCTACGCCGTCGCCAGCCCCGACGTGCGGATCATCAGCCCCATCCCCGGCAAGTCCGCGGTCGGCATCGAGATCCCGAACACCGACCGCGAGATGGTCAACCTGGGCGACGTGCTGCGCCTGGCCGAGTCCGCCGAGGACGACGACCCGATGCTGGTCGCCTTCGGAAAGGACGTCGAAGGCGGTTACGTCATGCACTCGCTGGCGAAGATGCCGCACATCCTGGTCGCCGGCGCCACCGGCTCCGGCAAGTCGTCATGCATCAACTGTCTGATCACCTCGGTCATGATGCGGGCGACCCCCGAGGACGTCCGGATGATCCTCGTCGACCCCAAGCGTGTGGAGCTGACGGCCTACGAGGGCATCCCGCACCTGATCACGCCGATCATCACCAACCCGAAGAGGGCCGCCGAGGCGCTGCAGTGGGTCGTCCGCGAGATGGACCTGCGCTACGACGACCTCGCCGCGTACGGCTACCGGCACATCGACGACTTCAACCGTGCCGTGCGCGAGGGGAGCGTCAAGTCGCCCGAGGGCAGTGAGCGCGAGCTCCAGCCGTACCCCTACCTGCTGGTGATCGTCGACGAGCTCGCCGACCTGATGATGGTCGCGCCGCGGGACGTGGAGGACTCCATCGTGCGCATCACGCAGCTCGCGCGCGCGGCGGGAATCCACCTCGTGCTGGCCACGCAGCGCCCGTCGGTCGACGTCGTCACCGGTCTGATCAAGGCGAACGTGCCGTCGCGGCTCGCGTTCGCCACGTCCTCGCTCGCCGACTCGCGGGTCATCCTCGACCAGCCGGGCGCCGAGAAGCTGATCGGCAAGGGCGACGGACTGTTCCTGCCGATGGGCGCGAACAAGCCCACCCGTATGCAGGGCGCCTTCGTGACCGAGGCCGAGGTCGCGACCGTCGTCCAGCACTGCAAGGACCAGATGGCCCCGGTCTTCCGGGACGACGTCACCGTGGGCACGAAACAGAAGAAGGAGATCGACGAGGACATCGGCGACGACCTGGACCTGCTGTGCCAGGCGGCCGAACTGGTCGTCTCCACCCAGTTCGGATCGACGTCCATGCTCCAGCGCAAGCTGCGGGTCGGCTTCGCCAAGGCGGGCCGGCTGATGGACCTCATGGAGTCGCGGAACATCGTCGGGCCGAGTGAGGGATCCAAGGCGCGTGACGTTCTGGTGAAGCCGGACGAGTTGGACGGCGTCCTCGCGGTGATCCGAGGGCAGTCTGAGGGGTAGACGTCAGTCGAGGGAACGGGCGCCGGCCGTGACTCACCCGTTAGAAAACGCTGAGCAACCGTTTCCCTTTGCCGTACGTCCAGTTGAGCGAGAGACAGGTTGCGGTACCCCGCCGGGGCCCGTGACCGGCCCGTTATCGATGTGTCCGGACCATACCGATGGCGTACAAAGTCCTACCGTCCGGTTGCCCCTCACTTCGGCACCCCCCCTAGACTGAACCTCCAGCACAGGTGGCTACACGCTCGAAAGGCGCCCCCGTGTCCATCGGCAACTCCCCTGAAGACGAGCGTCCGTTCGAAGACCCGTCCGAGGAAGCCCCCTTCTCCATCGGTCGTGCCCTGCAGCAGGCGCGCATCGCGGCCGGGCTGACCGTCGACGACGTCAGCACGGCCACCCGGGTGCGCATCGCCATCGTGCACGCCATCGAGGCCGACGACTTCACCCCCTGCGGCGGGGACGTCTACGCGCGCGGGCACATCCGGACCGTGGCCCGGGCCGTCCACCTGGATCCGGTCCCCCTGATCGACCGCTACGACGCCACCCACGGCGGCCGCCCCGCGCCTACCCCCGCCGCGCCCATGTTCGAAGCGGAACGCATCCGCCCCGAGCGCCGCGGACCCAACTGGACCGCTGCCATGGTCGCCGCGATCGTCGCGGTCGTCGGCTTCGTCGGCTTCACCGCCTTCCAGGGCGGCGACGAGGGGTCGCAGGACCAGGTCGCCGACGGCGCGACGCCCACGACCGGCAAGACCGCCTCGCCCACGCCGAAGACCGAGAAGCCCGTCGACGAGAAGCCGGAACCCTCCGACAGCGCCATCGCCGCGGCGCCGCAGGACAAGGTGACCGTCCAGGTCGTCGCCGCCGACGGACGCAGCTGGGTCTCCGTCAAGGACCACACGGGCCGTCTGCTCTTCGACGACCTGCTCAAGAAGGGCGCCTCCCGGACCTTCCAGGACAGCCAGAAGATCAATCTCATCCTCGGCGACGCCGGCGCCGTCGATCTGTACGTCAACGGCAAGAAGCTGAACGACGACTTCCAGCCGGGCGCGGTGGAGCGGCTGACGTACACCAAGGGCGACCCGCAGGTCGGATGAGCGGGCGTTTCCCGGTGCGGCGGGGGCGTACGACGGGGTCGGCGAAGATCGTCAACCCCGTCGACGTCCGCTGTCGGCAGGACAAAGTAGTCTTGAGCCCATGCCTGAACGCCGTACCGTCGCACTCGTCACTCTTGGCTGCGCCCGCAACGAGGTGGACTCGGAGGAGCTCGCAGGCCGTTTGGAGGCGGACGGCTGGCAGCTCGTAGAGGACGCCGAGGACGCGGACGTCGCCGTCGTCAACACCTGCGGCTTCGTCGACGCCGCCAAGAAGGACTCCGTCGACGCCCTCCTCGAGGCCAACGACCTCAAGGGGCACGGCAGAACCCGAGCCGTCGTGGCGGTGGGCTGCATGGCCGAGCGGTACGGCAAGGAGCTCGCCGAGGCCCTTCCCGAAGCCGACGGCGTGCTCGGTTTCGACGACTACACCGACATCTCCGACCGCCTCCAGACCATTCTGAACGGCGGCATCCACGCCTCCCACACCCCGCGTGACCGGCGCAAACTGCTGCCGATCAGCCCGGCCGAGCGCCAGTCGGCGACCGATGTCGCGCTGCCCGGCCACGGTGCGCCGACCGACCTGCCCGAGGGCCTCGCCCCGCAGTCCGGCCCCCGCGCCCCCCTGCGCCGACGGCTGGACGGCGCTCCGGTCGCCTCCGTCAAGCTCGCCTCCGGCTGCGACCGGCGCTGCTCCTTCTGCGCCATCCCGTCCTTCCGCGGCTCCTTCATCTCGCGCCGGCCGAGCGACGTGCTGAACGAGACGCGGTGGCTGGCCGAGCAGGGTGTGAAGGAGGTCATGCTGGTCTCCGAGAACAACACCTCCTACGGCAAGGACCTCGGCGACATCCGCCTGCTGGAGTCGTTGCTGCCCGAGCTCGCCGAGGTCGACGGCCTGGAGCGGGTGCGTGTCAGCTACCTCCAGCCCGCCGAGATGCGGCCCGGCCTGATCGACGTGCTGACCTCGACGCCGAAGATCGCGCCCTACTTCGACCTGTCCTTCCAGCACTCCGCGCCCGGCGTGCTGCGCGCGATGCGCCGCTTCGGCGACACCGACCGCTTCCTGGAGCTCCTGGACACCATCCGCGGCAAGGCGCCCCAGGCAGGCGTGCGCTCCAACTTCATCGTGGGCTTCCCCGGCGAGTCGGAGGCCGACCTGGCGGAGCTGGAGCGCTTCCTGGAGGGGGCACGGCTCGACGCGATCGGCGTCTTCGGCTACTCCGACGAGGACGGCACCGAGGCCGCGACGTACGACGGCAAGCTCGACGTGGACGTCGTCGCCGAGCGGCTCGCCCGGGTCTCCCGGCTGGCCGAGGAGCTCGTCTCCCAGCGCGCCGAGGAACGGCTCGGCGAGACCGTCCACGTGCTCGTGGAGTCGATCGACGACGAGGGCGTGCACGGCCGTGCCGAGCACCAGGCGCCGGAGACCGACGGCCAGGTGCGGCTCACGTCGGGCGAAGGCCTGGGCATCGGTCGTATGGTCGAGGCGAAGGTGATCGGCACGGAAGGCGTCGACCTGGTGGCCGAGCCCCTGCAGGGCTCGTTCGGGTGTAGTGAGGAGGCGGGCAGATGACGGGTGTTCCGGCATCGGCCGCAGGCGGCTCCTCGCACGCGTCGGCCGCCGCGCAGCCCGCCGCCGCGCCGGCCACGGAGAGCGAGCAGGCCACGGTGACGGCCCTGGGCCCCACCGCCGCGGACGTCGCCGCGCTCGCCGACCCGGAGGGCGACGCACGGCCGCCGCGGGGCGCGAAGCTCGCGGCAGCCGCCGTCAACCAGGCCAGCGTGTGGAACATCGCCAATCTCCTGACGATGCTCCGGCTGATCCTGGTGCCCGGCTTCGTCGCGCTGATGCTGGCCGACGGCGGCTACGACCCGGCGTGGCGCTCGTTCGCCTGGGCCGCCTTCGCCGTCGCCATGATCACCGATCTGTTCGACGGGCATCTGGCCCGCACGTACAACCTCGTCACCGACTTCGGGAAGATCGCCGACCCCATCGCCGACAAGGCGATCATGGGAGCGGCGCTGATCTGCCTCTCCTCGCTCGGCGACCTGCCGTGGTGGGTGACGATCGTGATCCTCGGCAGGGAACTCGGGATCACCCTGATGCGTTTCGTGGTCATCCGCTACGGCGTCATCCCGGCCAGCCGTGGCGGGAAGCTGAAGACGCTCGTCCAGGGCATCGCAGTCGGGATGTACGTCCTGGCGCTGACGGGATGGCTGGCGACCCTGAGGTGGTGGGTGATGGCCGCGGCGGTCGTCCTGACCGTGGTGACCGGGCTCGACTACGTGAGACAGGCCGTCGTGCTGCGCCGGGCGGGCATCGCCGAGCGCGCCGCGGCCAAGGAGACGCAGGAGTGAGTTCCCCGGCCGCCGAAGTGGTGCGACTACTCACAGCGACGGGCGGCACGCTCGCCGTGGCCGAGTCGCTGACCGGCGGCCTGGTCGCGGCGGAGGTCACATCGGTCCCCGGCGCGTCCCGGGTCTTCCGCGGCTCGGTGACGGCGTACGCCACCGAGCTCAAGCACCGGCTGCTCGGCGTCGACGCCGGCCTGCTGGCGGCGCGGGGAGCGGTGGACGCCCAGGTCGCGGCGCAGATGGCGGCCGGCGTGCGCAAGGCGCTGGGCGCCGACTGGGGTCTGGCGACCACCGGCGTGGCCGGCCCGGACGCCCAGGACGGACGGCCCGTGGGGACGGTCTTCGTGGCCGTGGACGGACCGTTCGGCCCGGAACCCGGTTCTGCCGCTGGCGGAAAAGTGGAGGCCCTGCGGTTGAACGGCGACCGGGCGGAAATTCGTAGAGAGAGTGTACGGAGCGTACTCGCACTGCTCCTGAGCGAGCTTGCGGGCGAACAGACCGGGAACGAGCGGGCACAGGATACGGAACAGAACGGGGGGTTTTGATGTTTGCAGCCCTGAGTGAACACGACATCGCTCCCCGCACGGCCGCAGCGCGAGGCGGTACGGTGGGGCGTGAAGGATGCGGCTACGCGGTCCGAGGAGGGAGCCACCGATGATTCTGCTCCGTCGCCTGCTGGGTGACGTGCTGCGTCGGCAGCGCCAGCGCCAGGGCCGTACTCTGCGCGAAGTCTCCTCGTCCGCCCGAGTCTCACTCGGCTATCTCTCCGAGGTGGAGCGGGGGCAGAAGGAGGCATCTTCCGAGCTGCTCTCCGCCATCTGCGACGCGCTGGACGTACGGATGTCCGAGCTCATGCGGGAAGTGAGCGACGAGCTCGCCCTCGCGGAGCTGGCACAGTCTGCAGCGGCCACCCCCAGTCAGCCTGTGCCCACGTCGGTTCGTCCGATGCTGGGTTCCGTGTCGGTGACCGGTGTGCCTCCGGAGCGGGTGACCATCAAGGCGCCCGCCGAGGCGGTGGACGTGGTCGCCGCGTGAGACGCACGTGCGTCGGCCTGTGAGCCGGCGCGGGCACGTGCGCAGGTACGTGCACTGGCAAGTGTGAGGCCCCGGCCGGGGCTTCTCCGGGAGATCCGGAGGAGGTGCGGTCGGGGTTTTCGCGTCCCGGGTCCGTTTGCCGGAGCCGGTGGTCGAGGTCATCGTGGAGGGGCACTGCGGGGGCCGATCACCGGAGGTACGGATGTACGTCGTGAAGAGTCCCCTGTCCGACGCCGACCTGAAAGTCGTCTCGCAGGCGCTCCAGGGCGCGCTGGTCGATCTGGTCGATCTGTCGCTGGTCGCGAAACAGGTCCACTGGAACGTCGTCGGGCCGCGTTTCCGGTCCGTGCACCTGCAGCTCGACGAGGTCGTGGACGTCGCCCGCGCCCACTCCGACACCGTGGCGGAGCGCGCGTCCGCGCTGGGCGTCTCGCCGGACGGACGCGCGGCGACCGTGGCCTCCGGCAGTGGGATCGACGCGGTGGCCGAGGGCTGGGTCAAGGACTCCGACGCGATCGGGACGCTGGTCGCCGCACTGGGGGCGGTGATCACCCGGATGCGGGAACGGGTGGCGGCCACCGGCGACGCCGACCCGGTGAGCCAGGACATCTTCATCGGGATCACCGCCGATCTCGAGAAGCATCACTGGATGTTCCAGGCGGAGAACGCGTGAGGCCGCGGCCCTGCCGGATCGTACGGCGGGGCCTGCGGGCCGGGCGGGCGGGCCGGGCGTGATGCCCCGGGGCGTTCGGCCGGGGTCGGGCGGTGGGCGGTCACGGGTGGGCGGTGGGCGGTCACGGGTGGTTCTGCCGGTTTCGGGCGGCGGACTTGCACGGGTGGTGCCGGCCGTCCGGCGGCGCGCGGCTGCGGGCCGTGCGAGCGGTCCGGTGGCGTGCTGCTCCGGGTGCCTCGCCCGGGTCACGGGGCGTGGATGCGGCGTGGCGGACTGCGTGGTGCGCCGGTGTGCCATGCGTGCGCCCTGCCCGGCGCGGGGACGCGCGGTTAGCGTCGTCGTCCCGGGGCGTGGCCGCGGCGTGGACGTCGGCGCGGTCCGCCCCTCTCACGGGCTGCGGCGGGGCGGGCATGGGCCGGGCGGCAAGGGGCCCGGGGGGAGGGAGGCGTTCCGTGTGCGGGAGCGCACCGGGTGGGACTCGGGCCGACGGGAGCTGATGGCGCTGTGACGAGGCGGATAGCCGGGGGCGGTCGGGGACGGGGAGGGGTGCGTGGGCGGGTGGCCGTCGCCGGCCTGGGTCTGGGTGCGGGGGCTCTGTGGTGGTGGGCTGTGGTGAGGCTCGCGGTGGCGCCGGACGCCGGTGTGCTGGAGGGCACGGTCGCGGCCGGCGGCTGGGGGCTGAGCCTGCTTCCCGTGCACTGTGCGGCCAAGGCGCGGGCCGTGGGCGTGGTCGCCGACGGGCGGTGGCGGAGCGCGTGGCGGGGGGCCGGACGCCCCTGCGCGCCCGGGGGCTGCGGGGATCCGGGACGGGCCGACGGGGGGGCGGGGCGACGAGGGAGGGGGTCCCGGGGAGGGGACCACGGGTGCGGGCGGCCGCGTGCGGAGGGACTGACGTGTAGGGGCCATGTCGGTCGGACGGCGGTGGGTACGGAGGTACGGCCCGGCGGTGGTCCGGCGACGCCGTCGGCTACCAGGGCATGGCCACGCCGCCGTTCGGGCGGAGGATCTGGCCCGTCGTGAACGCCGACGCGTCCGAGGCCAGATGCAGGACGGCGTGGGCGATGTCCTCCGGTTCACCGACCCGGCCCAGCGGTGACATCCGGGACATGAGCGCCTCCGTGTGCGCCTGTGCGCCGGTGTCGCGGCGATCGGTCATCGGGGTGCGGATCCAGCCCGGGGCGACGGCGTTGACGCGGATTCCGTGCCGGCCCACCTCGGTCGCCAGGGTCTTCGTCAGCTGGACGACGGCAGCCTTGGCGGCGCCGTAGCAGAGCAGTCCGGGGCCGCCGGTGTCGACGGCGCCGGACGCCATGGTGACGATGCTGCCGCCCGCACCGCCTGCCATCATCAGCCGGGCCGCCTCCTGGCACGCGTACAGCACGCCCTTGAAGTTGACGGCCAGAACGCGGTCGAGGTCCTCGTCGCGGGTCTCCAGGACCGGACTGCTGTGCATGATCCCGGCGACCGCCGCCATGACGTCGAGGCGTTCGCACGACTGAACGGCCTGCCGCACCTGGACCCGGTCCGTGACGTCGAGATGGTGGGTGTGGGCGGCGCCGCCCTGCGCCTTGATCAGCGTCGCCGTCTCGTGCAGGCCCTGGGCGTCCCGGTCCGCTCCGTGCACGGTGGCGCCCGCCTGGGCCAGCAGAACGGCACAGGCGCGGCCGATTCCGCTGGCGGCGCCGGTGACGAATGCGATGCGTCCGGTGAGGTCGTACGCCTTCACGGCCATGAAAGGACGGTACGAGGATTTCTGACGGTCCGTCAATCAGTCGTCGCCCACTCGACGTTCACCGCGTGGTGTGGGGACGGGGGCGGGTGTGCCGCGCCGGCGGGGACCCGGGAGCCGGGACCGGGCCCGTCTGGCAGACGGGGCACCAGTACGTGGGGCGCTCCCGGGAGCCGTCGCCCTGGTCGGCCACCCGGATCGGGGCGCCGCAGCGAAGACAGGGGCGGAAGGCGCGGCCGTAGACGAAGAGGTCCTGCCCGCGGCGACCTGTCGTGTTGCGGTTCGGGCGGTCGCGGTTGGCCTCCAGGAGCTTCTTCGCCAGGGCGGGGAGCTTCGCGGCGCGATCGGCGGGGAGTGTGCCGACCGGCAGCCACGGCGTGGCGCCGAGGAGGAAACAGAGCTCGCTTTTGAACACGTTCCCGATGCCGGCGAGATTGCGTTGGTCGAGGAGGGCTTCGCCGAGGGCGCGGGCCGGGTCGGCGAGGAGGTTGGCGAGGGCCTGGTCCGGGTCCCAGTCGGGGCCCAGCAGGTCGGGACCGAGGTGGCCGACGGCCCGCTCCTCCTCGCCGGTGCGCAGCAGCTCGAGAACGGGCAGGCGGTAGCCGACGGCCGTGCGGTCATGGGTGCCGAGAACGGCCCGGATCTGGTGCTCCGGGCCGCCGGTCCAGCGCCGGCCGTTCGGGTACACCTTCCACGAGCCGTCCATCCGCAGATGTGAGTGCAGTGTCAGGCCGCCTTCGACCCGGGTGAGGAGGTGTTTGCCGCGCGCGGTGACGCCGAGGACGGCGCGGCCGGTGAGGTCGGAGGTGGCGAACCTGGGGACGCGCAGATCGGACCGGGTCAGCACCTTGCCCGCGAGGGCGTCGTGCAGTCGCCTCGCGGTCTGCCGGACGGTGTCACCTTCGGGCATGCGTCAAGGGTGCCACGGGGGAGACGGGCGGGCCCGGGGGTGCGGGGCCGGTCGTGGACGGTCGTCGTCATGCGCGCAGCCGCAGGCCTCGTGGGGTCGCGATGAAGCCCGCCCCTTCCAGCAGGGCGCCGATGGGCGAGGTGAGGGCCGAGCCGCCGTTGACGCGCTCCACCGTGACCGTGCCGAGGGCGCCCGCGCGCGCGGCCTCGGCGAGCGCCTGCGCGGCGGCGTGCAGCCGAGGGTCGTCGGCGGGTGCCTCCGCACGGTCCGGGGCGGAGGGCCAGGCCAGCAGGGACTTGCCGCCGCGCTCCATGTACAGCGTCAGCTCACCGTCGACGAGGACCACCAGGGAGCCGGCCTTGCGGCCGGGCTTGTGTCCGGCGCCGTTCGGCGGCTCGGGCCAGCCGAGAGCGGCGCCGTAGGCGTTGGCCGGGTCGGCGGCGGCGAGGACGACGGCGCGGGAGGCGGGGGAGGTGTCGCGGCCGCCGTGGCCGGACCTGCCGGGGAAGTCCGCGGCGTTCGCGAACGCGCTGCCTCCGCGGGGTCCGCCCGTGCCGGGGGAGGCGAGGTCCCGGGGCGAGACGTACTCGTCCGTGGAGGCCGGGCCCCTGCGCGGGGTGCGGGGGGAGGAGAAGGAGGTGCGGTCGCCCGCCGTGTCCCACGCGTCGTCGGCCGGGAGGTCGTCGGGGAAGACGAAGTCGTCCTGGGCGTGCGCGGCCCGGTTCGGGCCGGTCAGGGGCTCGCCGCGGTCGCGGGCGCTGGCCACCGCGCGCAGGCGGTCCACGGCGCCGTCCATGGCGAACTGGGCGGCGCCGAGGCCTTCGACGACGTATCCGCGGCGGGCCTGGCCGCTCTCCTCGAAGACGGACAGGATGCGGTACGTCGCGGAGAAGCCGCCCTCGACGCCCTCGGCCGCGACCGCTCCGCGTGTCACCACGCCGTGCCGGTCGAGGAGCGTGCGGGCGAGTGCGTGGGCGCGGACCGTGGGGTCGGGCTCGTGGGCGGGCAGGAGGGACCAGCGGCCGGCGACGGTCGGGGGGCCGCCGCGGGAGGCGGGGCGGGCCCCGGCCGTCAGCGAGCCGTAGCGGCCGCGCGGGACCGCGCGCTTGGCGCGGTGGGCCGTGGACCCGGCCGTGCGGCCCGAGCCCAGCAGGGATCGCATCGGGGTCAGCGTGTCGTTCGTGAGCCGGCCGGACCATGCCAGGTCCCAGACGGCGTCGGCGAGTTGGGGATCCGTGACGTCGGGGTGGGTGGTGGCGCGGACCCGGTCGGCGATCTGCCGGAAGAACAGGCCGTAGCCCGCGGAGAGCGCGTCCAGCACGGACTGGTGCAGCGCCGTCAGCTCCAGCGGGTGGGGCGGGGGGAGCAGCAGGGGCGCGGCGTCCGCCACGTACAGCGAGACCCAGCCGTCCTTCCCGGGGAGGGCGCCCGCTCCGGCCCAGACCACCTCACCCGTCGCGGTGAGCTCGTCGAGCATCGCGGGGGAGTAGTCGCGCACCCGGGACGGCAGGACGAGCTTCTCCAAGGCCGAGGCGGGCACCGACGCACCCTGCAACTGCTCGATCGCACGCACCAGCCCGTCGACGCCGCGCAGCGAGTGGCCCCGGCCGATGTGCTGCCACTGGGGCAGGAACTGGGCGAGCGCGGGCGGCGACACCGGTTCCAGTTCGTGGCGCAGGGCGGCCAGGGAACGGCGGCGCAGCCGACGCAGGACCGTCGCGTCGCACCACTCCTGGCCGATGCCCGCCGGGTGGAACTCGCCCTGGACGACGCGCCCGCCCGCCGCGAGCCGGTGGAGGGCCCCCTCGGTGACCGCCGCGCCCAGGCCGAAGCGGGCGGCGGCGCCGGCGGAGGTGAAGGGGCCGTGGGTGCGGGCGTAGCGCGCGAGGATGTCGCCGAGGGGGTCCTTCACGGGTTCCGTGAAGGCCTCAGGCACGCCGACCGGCAGTGCGGTGCCGAGGGCGTCGCGCAGGCGTCCCGCGTCCTCGATCGCGGCCCAGTGATCGGCTCCGGCGACGCGGACGCGGATGGCACGGCGGGAGGCGGCCAGATCCTGCGCCCACTGCGGTTCGGCGCCCCGCTCGGCCAGCTCGGCGTCGGTGAGCGGGCCGAGGAGGCGCAGCAGGTCCGCCACCCCCTCGGCGTCCTTCGCCCGCCGGTCCTCGGTGAGCCACTGGAGTTCCTGTTCCAGTTCCGTGAGGACGTCCGCGTCGAGCAGTTCGCGCAGTTCCGCCTGGCCGAGCAGTTCGGCCAGCAGGCGTGAGTCCAGCGAGAGGGCCGCGGCGCGGCGCTCGGCCAGCGGGGAGTCCCCTTCGTAGAGGAACTGGGCGACGTAGCCGAAGAGCAGGGAGCGGGCGAAGGGGGACGGCTCCGCCGTGGTGACCTCGACCAGGCGCACCTTGCGCGACTCCAGGTCGCCCATCAGCTCCACGAGGCCGGGGACGTCGAACACGTCCTGGAGGCACTCGCGGATCGCTTCGAGCACGATCGGGAAGGAGCCGAACTCGCTCGCCACCTGCAGCAGTTGCGCGGCTCGCTGACGCTGCTGCCACAGCGGTGTGCGCCTGCCCGGGTTGCGGCGCGGCAGCAGCAGCGCGCGGGCGGCGCATTCGCGGAAGCGCGCCGCGAACAGGGCCGAGCCGCCGACCTGGTCGGTGACGATCTGGTCGACCTCGCCCTTGTCGAAGACGACGTCCGCCGCGCCGACCGGGGCCTGTTCGGCGTCGTACTCCGCGCCGGCCTTCAGCGGCTCCTGGTCGAGGAGGTCGAGGCCCATCAGATCGGCGTCGGGCAGCCGCAGCACGATCCCGTCGTCGGCGTGCATCACCTGGGCGTCCATGCCGTACCGCTCGGAGAGCTTCGCTCCCAGCGCGAGCGCCCATGGGGCGTGCACCTGGGCGCCGAAGGGTGAGTGGACGACGACGCGCCAGTCCCCCAGCTCGTCGCGGAAGCGTTCCACGACGATCGTGCGGTCGTCGGGGATGTGGCCACAGGCCTCGCGCTGCTCGTCCAGGTAGGAGAGCACGTTGTCGGCCGCCCACGCGTCGAGGCCCGCGGTGAGCAGGCGCAGCCGGGCGTCCGTCTTGGAGAGCGAGCCGACCTCGCGCAGGAACGCGCCCACCGCGCGGCCGAGTTCCAGCGGCCGGCCCAGCTGGTCGCCCTTCCAGAACGGCAGACGGCCCGGGACGCCGGGGGCGGGAGAGACCAGGACCCGGTCGCGGGTGATGTCCTCGATGCGCCAGGAACTGGTGCCGAGCGTGAACACGTCGCCCACGCGCGACTCGTAGACCATCTCCTCGTCGAGTTCGCCGACCCGGCCGCCGCCCTTCTTGGGGTCGGAACCCGCCAGGAAGACGCCGAACAGACCCCGGTCGGGGATCGTGCCCCCGGAGGTGACGGCGAGGCGCTGGGCTCCCGGGCGGCCGGTGACCGTCCCGGCGACCCGGTCCCACACCACGCGCGGGCGCAGCTCGGCGAACGCGTCGGAGGGGTAGCGGCCGGCCAGCATGTCGAGGACGGCCGTGAACGCGGACTCCGGGAGCGCCGCGAAGGGAGCGGCACGGCGGACCAGGGCCAGCAGGTCGTCCACCTGCCAGGTGTCGAGGGCCGTCATGGCGACGAGCTGCTGCGCCAGGACGTCCAACGGGTTGGCGGGCACGCGCAGCGACTCGATCGAGCCCGTGCGCATCCGCTCGGTCACCACGGCCGCCTGGACGAGGTCGCCGCGGTACTTCGGGAAGACCACGCCGGTGGACACTGCGCCCACCTGGTGCCCGGCACGTCCGACGCGCTGGAGACCGGAAGCCACCGAGGGCGGCGACTCCACCTGCACCACGAGGTCCACCGCGCCCATGTCGATGCCGAGCTCGAGACTGGAGGTCGCCACCACGGCCGGCAGCCGGCCCGCCTTGAGGTCCTCCTCGACGAGGGCGCGCTGCTCCTTGGAGACCGAGCCGTGGTGGGCGCGCGCGATGACGCCCGGCGCTCCCTGGGCCGCGCCGGAGCCGCCCATCAGCTGGGCGGGCGAGTGATGCTCCCCGAGGGGCTCGCCGGTGGCGCGCTCGTAGGCGATCTCGTTGAGCCGGTTGCACAGGCGCTCGGCCAGCCGGCGCGAGTTGGCGAAGACGATGGTCGATCGGTGGGCCTGGACGAGGTCGGTGATCCGCTCCTCGACATGCGGCCAGATCGAGGGGCGTTCGGCCCCTTCGGCGCCCTCGGCGACCGGGGAGCCGCCCAGCTCGCCCAGATCCTCCACCGGGACGACGACCGAGAGGTCGAACTCCTTGCCGGACTTCGGCTGGACGATCTCCACCTTGCGGTGCGGGGAAAGATAGCGGGCCACCTCGTCGACCGGACGGACCGTGGCGGACAGGCCGATGCGGCGGGCGGGCCTGGGCAGCAGCTCGTCCAGCCGCTCCAGGGAGAGGGCGAGGTGCGCGCCGCGCTTGGTCCCGGCCACCGCGTGCACCTCGTCCAGGATCACCGACTCGATGCCGGTCAGAGCGTCGCGGGTGGCCGACGTGAGCATCAGGAACAGCGACTCCGGCGTCGTGATCAGGATGTCCGGAGGGCGGGTGGACAACGCACGGCGCTCGGCGGGCGGGGTGTCGCCGGAGCGGATGCCGACCTTGATCTCGGGCTCGGCCAGGCCCAGACGCACGGACTCCTGACGGATGCCGGTCAGCGGACTGCGCAGGTTGCGCTCCACGTCGACCGCGAGGGCCTTGAGCGGGGAGACGTAGAGGACCCGGCACCGCTTCTTCGGATCGGCGGGCGGGGGCGTCGAGGCCAGCTGGTCGAGGGCGGCCAGGAACGCGGCCAGCGTCTTGCCGGAACCCGTCGGAGCCACCACCAGCACGTCGGAGCCCTCGCCGATGGCTCGCCACGCGCCGGCCTGGGCCGCGGTGGGCGCGGAGAACGCCCCCGTGAACCAGCCGCGGGTCGCGGGGGAGAAGCCGTCGAGGGCCCGGTGTGCGGAGCTGACCATGCGTCCATCCTGCACCCGTCCACTGACAATGCCCCTGAGCTGCGAGAACACGCTGCGTAAACGGCCGTGCGGGAGCGGCCGCCGACCCCGCTCCCCGGCCCGTCGGCGTCCGGGAGGCGCGTCGCGGACAATGGTCGGGTGGCGAGTTCGGGTTCCGGAGAGCGGGCGCGGCACTGGCAGTACCCGCAGCTGCCCGGTGTCGACCTCCTGCGGGCCCGGTATGTCCGCAAGACGTTCGTGCGGCACACCCACGAGCACTTCGTGATCGCCGCCATCGCCGACGGCGTGGAGATCTTCCAGCACAGCGGCTCCGACCAGCACGCGGGAGCCGGGACCCTCGCCCTGGTCAACCCCGACACCCCGCACACCGGACGGGCCGGGGTGCCGGAGGGGTGGCGGTACGGCGCGGTCTATCCGTCACCCGGCCTGGTGGCCGAGATCGCGGCCGAGACGACGAGCCTGCGCGGCGCCCCGGGCTTCGTCAGTCCCGTGCTCGACGACCCGTACGCCGTCCGGCTCGTCCACCAGGTGCTGCGTGCCGCCGAGGAGGGCAACGCGCTGGCCGCCGACACGCTGCTGCGGGTGGCCGTCACACGACTGCTGCGGCTCAACGGCGGGCCGCTGCCGCAACGGGAGACGCGGTCCGCCGGGGCACGGATCGCCGCACGCGCGCGAGGGGTGCTGGAGGAACGGCTGGCCGACCCGCCGACGCTGGAGCGGCTGGCCGCGGACCTGGGAACCAGCCCGTTCGCCCTTCTGCGGGCCTTCAGGGACGCGTACGGACTCCCGCCCCACGCCTGGCTCACCGACGCCCGCGTGCGTCGGGCGCGACGGCTGCTGGACGCGGGGACGACGCCGGCCGAGGCGGCCGTCACGGTGGGATTCACCGACCAGCCCCACCTCAACCGCCACTTCGCGCGCATCGTGGGAGTCCCCCCTGGGGCGTACCAGCGCGAGCGCAAGAACGTACAAGACCCGACGGTGCCGCTGCTCGTACCGTCCTGGTCGTGGCAGACCAGACAGCTTTCACGGACATACGGGCCGACGACGGGGGAAAGCCCGACGCCGCCGTCGTACGGGACTCCCTCGGGGTCGGCATCGCCGTAGGACTCTCCGGGTTCGCCTTCGGGGTGACCTCGGCGGGCAGCGGGCTCTCGGTGTGGCAGACCTGCGCGCTCAGCCTCCTGGTGTTCACCGGCGCGTCGCAGTTCGCGCTGGTCGGGGCGCTGGCGGCGGGCGGCAACCCGCTGACCGCGGCCGCCGGCGCCTTCTTCCTGGGGGTGCGCAACGCGTTCTACGGCCTGCGCCTGTCGCAGTTGCTGGCTCTCCCGCGCGCGGTGCGCCCGTTCGCCGCCCACTGGGTGATCGACGAGACGACCGCGGTCTCGCTGGCGCAGCCGGGGCGACGCGCGGCGCGCCTGGGATTCGCGGTCACGGGGCTGACCCTGTACGTCCTGTGGAACCTCACCACGCTGTTGGGCGCCCTGGGCGCCGAGGCCGTCGGCGACACCGACGCGTGGGGTCTGGACGCGGCCGGCCCGGCCGTCTTCCTGGCGCTGCTCGCGCCCATGCTGAGGACCGCGGCCGAGCGGACCGTCGCCGTGGTCGCGGTGCTCCTCGGCCTGGGACTGCTGCCCGTCCTGCCCGCCGGAGTGCCCGTTCTGGCGGCCGCGCTCGCCGTGCCGGTCGTCCTGTACATCGAGGGCCGGCACACAGCCGGTCGCCGCGACACGGAGGAGGAGAGGCGTTGAACACCTGGATCGCGATCGCCGCGACGGCACTCGGCTGCTACGCCGTCAAACTCGCCGGACTGCTCGTCCCCGCGGGCGCGCTCGAACGACCGCTGGTCAGGCGTTCCGCCGCACTGCTCCCCGTGGCGCTGCTGGCTGCCCTCACGGCCCAGCAGACCTTCGCGGACGGCCATGCGCTCGTGCTGGACGCCCGGGCCGCGGGACTGGCCGCGGCGGCCGTCGCCGTCGTGCTGCGGGCCCCCTTCCTGGTCGTCGTCGCGGCAGCCGTGGCGGTCACGGCGGGGGTGCGTGCCCTGGGCGGCTGAGGGGGCGGGGGCCGTGCACGGCCTGAACGGCGTACGCGGTGGAGGAAGCCGGGAACGGGCCCGCACGTGCCGCGCGGCGGGCGTGCGGGAGGAGCGGCGACGGTGAGGACCGGCGCAGGCGAGGTCCCGGTCGCGCGGAGGCCGCCGACCGAGGCCGTCTCCGGTCAGCCGATGGCGCGGCCGTAGGCCCGCAGGGTGCGCAGCGCCTCGATCGTCACCATGGGGCGCGCCTCCAGCGCGGTGCCGGGCGCCCAACGACGCCAGCGGACGGGCCAGCCGCCGTCCTCCTCCTGCGCGCCGCCCAGGTGGTCCAAGGAGCGCTCCATCTCGTCGTCGGTGAACCACGCGCGCGCGAGGGAGCCCGGCGTCCGGGCGAAGTCGTACGGGAAGTGATGCTCGCCGGGGCCGTAGCCGGCCGCGACCGGGTAGGCGTCGAGACGGTCCGGCTCCAGTACGACGATCCGTTGGTCCCGCACCAGGCGGCCCAGACGGTCGGCGGCCGACTGCGCGCGCGAGCGGTCGGGAACGGCGTCAAGGAAGGCCACCGCGGCCTGGATCTCGTACGGATGCGACCGCTCCAGGGAGTCCACCGCCTGCCAGCAGAAGTCCGTGGCCCGGAACAGCCAGGCGTGCCACACGTCGTTGCGGTGCAGCAGCCCCACCACCGGCCCGGTGGCCAGCAGGTCGCTGGGCGGGTCGTCCACGATCGGGATGAACGGAGCCGCCGGGTAGCCGCGCTGGCTGGGGAGGATCGCCGGCAGCGCGCCGTCACCGGTGGACACGGACGTCAGGTAGTCGCACGTCCGCTCCACCCGCCTGCCGCCGAGACGCCCGACGGAGTCCAGCACCCGCAGGGCGTGCGCGGTGTGCAGGGGCTGGCTGACGGGGCCCCGCAGATCGGGTTCCAGCGCGTGGCCGTATCCGCCGTCCTCGTTGCGGTAGGCGTCGAGGGCGGTCTCGACGGGGTCGGCGGCGCCGTGCAGGAAGGCGTGAGCGAAGACGCGCTGCTCCAGCACGCGCGCGGTGAGCCAGACGAAGTGCTCGGCGCGGAAGAGCGGGGAGTGCGCCGGGGGCGTCGGGGGGAGTGGGGATGCTCCGGTTTCGGCCATGCGTCAGACCGTAGGGCGGAAAGCGGTCTCGACAGGCGCTCACGCAAAGGGACGCCCCCGAGGGCGGGATACTGGTGTCATGCGGTTGACGGTCTTCTGGCAGCGGATGGACGAGCACTTCGGCACGGGGTACGCCGAGACCTTCGCGCGCGATCACGTGATGACGGAACTCGGCGGACGCACCGTGCACGAGGCGCTGGCGGAGGGCTGGGCGGCCAAGGACGTGTGGCGCGTGGTCTGCGCGGTGATGAGCGTTCCTCGGGAGATGCACTGATCGCGAGATGCGCTGATACGTCGAGAAGACCGCAGGCTGCGGTCCGATTGTCGGTGGCGTAGGCGAGACTTGGTCCGTGGCACCCACTGACGAGCCCGGGCAGACGGCCCGGAACGCACCCCCGCACGACACGACGCCGCCCGCCGGACCTCCTCCGGCCGACGGCGGCGCCGCGCGGGGCGCGCGCATGCCGCGCTGGCTGCCGCGCGCCATGGTGCTCGCGCTCGCCCTCGTCGCGGCGTTCCAACTCGGCACGTGGGCGTTCCACCAGCTCATCGGCCTGCTGCTCAACGTGCTCATCGCGTTCTTCCTCGCCCTCGCCGTGGAGCCCGCCGTCAGCCGGATGGCCGCCCGCGGGATGCGCAGGGGGTTCGCCACCTTTCTGGTCTTCTTCGGCCTGCTGATCGTGGTCGCCGGGTTCTTCACCCTGCTCGGCTCGATGCTCGCCGGACAGATCATCAAGATGATCGAGGGCTTCCCGGAGTACCTGGACTCCGTGATCCACTGGATCAACACCACGTTCCACACCGAACTCAGGCGCGTGGACATCCAGGAGGGGCTGCTCCACTCCGACTGGCTGCGCAAGTACGCGCAGAACAGCGCGGCCGGCGTCCTGGACGTCTCCACGCAGGTCCTCGGCGGTCTGTTCCAGTTGCTGACGATCGCCCTGTTCTCGTTCTACTTCGCCGCCGACGGACCGCGTCTGCGCCGGGCCCTGTGCTCCGTCCTGCCGCCCGCCAAGCAGGCCGAGGTGCTGCGCGCCTGGGAGATCGCCGTCGACAAGACCGGCGGTTACCTCTACTCCCGCGGGCTGATGGCGCTGATCTCCGGTGTGGCGCACTATGTGCTGCTGCAGGCCCTCGGCATCCCGTACGCCCCCGTGCTCGCCGTCTGGGTGGGCGTGGTCTCGCAGTTCATCCCCACCATCGGCACCTATCTGGCGGGCGCCCTGCCGATGTTGATCGCCTTCACGGTCTCGCCGCTGTACGCGCTGTGGGTGCTGATCTTCGTCGTGGTGTACCAGCAGTTCGAGAACTACATGCTGCAGCCCAAGCTGACCTCGAAGACCGTCGACATCCACCCTGCCGTCGCCTTCGGCTCCGTCATCGCGGGCACCGCACTCCTGGGCGCGATAGGCGCGCTGATCTCCATCCCGGCGGTGGCCACGCTGCAGGCGTTCCTGGGCGCGTACGTGAAGCGGTACGACGTCACCGACGATCCCCGCGTGCACGGCCACCGGGGGCGCGGCGAGGGGCCCGGGCCGCTCGCGCGCGTGCAGCAGCTGTGGAACCGTTCGCACCGCGGCAGGGGCGGCTCGCGGGACGGGTCCGGCTGACGAGGCGGCGCCGGGGGCGCCGGGGCAGCAGGGTTCGGCGGGCAGCCGCGTCGGCAGCCGCAGGGCTTCGGCGACCGCAGTGCCTCGGCAGCGGAGCGCCTCAGTAGGCGAGGACGGCCCACACCGCGGCCGCGACGACGGCAGCCGCGTAACAGGCCACCGCCGCCGCGGTGATCCGCCACCGCGCTTTCTCGCTCCAGGACGTGCGGGACGACATCAGCCAGGCCAACGCGGGAAGCACCAGGACGGCGTGCAGGCTGACCCCGTGCAGCGGCTTGAGCGGGGCGATGGAGTGATAGGCCGCCTCCTGGTGGCCGGTGCGGGTGAGCACGACTCCGCGCGCGATCATCACCGCCCCCGAGGCGAGCGCGACCAGCAGGATCGCGAAGCCGGAACGCACCGCGAGAGCCATCCCGGCCGGCCCTGTCGGCCGGCGCCGGAAGGACGCCACGGCGAACACGGTGAGCAGCGCGACGAGAACGCCGCCGCCGACCGCGAGCGTCATGGACACGGCCGTGTCGAAGGGCGTCTCCATGTCCAGGTGCGACGGCACCTTCCGCCAGGCCTGGAGGGTGATCCCCCCGACCTCGACGACGCAGTCGGCGGCGAACGCCCCGAGCAGCGCGGTGCGCACCCGTGAGCTCATCCGCAGGAACGACGTCACCCTGACGACGGCCCAGAGCGTCACACCGAAGGAAAGTCCGAAGGTCACCGGTTTGCGCCAGGAGACGGGGCCGTTCCATGGGCCGCCGTCGACGGCGAACACCGCCAGGTGCACGAGACCGGAGGCCACGAGGGCCAGCGCGGTCACCCCGTAGACGACCCCGGCCGTGGCTCCCACCCCGGCTCCGACCTCGCCGCCGGTTCCGGTCCAGGTCCCGGCTCCCTCCCTGGTCCCCGGCTCGGTCCCGCCGTCGGTTCCGGCGTCGGTCCCGTCCCTGGTTCCGGCGTCGGTCCCGCCCGCGGTGCCCTCGCGACGCTGGGTGGTCGTCTGCTGCTCGTCCATGTGCCGAGCGTCCCGGCTGTGCCGGTACGCCGTCGTCGTCCCGCCGAAGGCACCCGTGGTACGCCCGGGGGAGTAGCAGGCGGCGAAGCCGGTGGGAAGGGCGGGCCGCAGCGCGGGGGCCGACAGCCGGCAGGAGCGAGGGGCCAGACGGTCGGGCTGTGGCGCGGAGTGCCGGCAACAGGTCGCGCCGGGCCGGGCTCGCGGCTTCTCGGGCTTGTGGTGGCAGCCTCGGGAGTGCCGCGTGGTGCGCTTGACACGAAAATCGAACATCCATTCTTATGGAGGCTCCGGCGGCTCTCGCGGCGGGTCATATGTCCCGTTCAGGGCCGATAAGCGCCTGAGTTATCCACAGGCCGGACCGGCGTCGAGGCGCATTGTCAGTGGCAGGCGTTAGCGTCTTTGACGTGAAGCGATCGACTCAAGCAAACCGGGTGGAACCCATGGCAGGAACCGACCGCGAGAAGGCGTTGGACGCCGCACTCGCACAGATTGAACGGCAGTTCGGCAAGGGCGCGGTGATGCGCCTGGGCGAGCGCCCGAACGAGCCCATCGAGGTCATCCCGACCGGGTCGACCGCACTCGACGTCGCCCTCGGCGTCGGCGGGCTGCCGCGTGGCCGCGTGGTGGAGGTGTACGGGCCGGAGTCCTCCGGTAAGACGACGCTGACGCTGCACGCGGTGGCGAACGCGCAGAAGGCCGGCGGCCAGGTCGCGTTCGTGGACGCGGAGCACGCCCTCGACCCCGAGTACGCGAAGAAGCTCGGCGTCGACATCGACAACCTGATCCTCTCCCAGCCGGACAACGGCGAGCAGGCTCTGGAGATCGTGGACATGCTGGTCCGCTCCGGCGCCCTCGACCTGATCGTCATCGACTCCGTCGCCGCGCTCGTCCCGCGCGCGGAGATCGAGGGCGAGATGGGCGACAGCCACGTCGGTCTGCAGGCCCGTCTGATGAGCCAGGCGCTGCGCAAGATCACCAGCGCGCTCAACCAGTCCAAGACCACCGCCATCTTCATCAACCAGCTCCGCGAGAAGATCGGCGTCATGTTCGGCTCCCCGGAGACCACCACCGGTGGCCGGGCGCTGAAGTTCTACGCCTCGGTGCGACTCGACATCCGCCGCATCGAGACGCTGAAGGACGGCACGGACGCGGTGGGCAACCGCACCCGCGTCAAGGTCGTCAAGAACAAGGTCGCGCCACCCTTCAAGCAGGCCGAGTTCGACATCCTCTACGGGCAGGGCATCAGCCGCGAGGGCGGCCTGATCGACATGGGCGTGGAGCACGGCTTCGTCCGCAAGGCGGGCGCCTGGTACACGTACGAGGGCGACCAGCTGGGCCAGGGCAAGGAGAACGCACGCAACTTCCTCAAGGACAACCCCGATCTGGCGAACGAGATCGAGAGGAAGATCAAGGAGAAGCTGGGCGTGGGCGTGCGCCCGGACGAGTCCGCCGCCGAGGCCGGCACGGACACGGCGGCGACCGCGGGCGCGTCCGCGGACGACGCCAAGGCGGTCCCGGCTCCCGCAGCCAAGGCCGCCAAGCCCAAGGCCGCCGCTGCCAAGAGCTGATCCGTGACACGACGAACGGACTGGGCCGAGTACGTCCACCCCGACGCCCCTCGGGGGGCGGGCAACGGGGGCGACGGCGGCCTGTTCCAGGACGGCGACGACCGGCCGGGCAGCGGCCGGGCAGGGGGCGGCGGTGACGAGGGCAGTCCACGCGGCGGGCGTGGGCGCCGTCGACACCGCTCCGGGAAGCCGTCCACCGAGGACGGAGGTGCTTCTTCCTCGTCGAGGGCCGAGAAGGGGCAGCCTTCGGGGGACCCGGCTGAGCGGGCACGGGCGATCTGCCTGCGCCTGCTCACCGGGACCCCGCGCACGCGAAAGCAGCTCGCCGACGCCCTGCACAAGAGGGAGATCCCCGACGAGGTGGCGGAGGAGGTGCTCTCGCGGTTCGAGGAGGTCGGACTGATCAACGACGGCGCCTTCGCGGACGCCTGGGTGGAGTCCCGCCACCACGGCCGAGGACTGGCCCGGCGCGCGCTCGCTCAGGAGCTGCGGACCAAGGGCGTCGACCCGGAGCTGATCGAAGAGGCCGTGGGCCGGCTCGACTCCGAGCAGGAGGAGGACACGGCGCGCGAACTCGTCGCCCGCAAGCTGCGCGCGACCCGCGGTCTCGACCGCGACAGACGGCTGCGCCGCCTCGCAGGGATGCTCGCGCGCAAGGGCTACTCCGAGGGCCTGGCCCTGCGGGTGGTCCGGCAGGCGCTGGAGGAAGAGGGCGAGGACACGGAGTCGCTGGGGAACGAGGAGTTCTGAGCGCGACGGCCACCCGTGTGCGTGCGGCGGCAGTCGCGACGGCGGTCCGGCGGCCGGGGCTGACAGCCTGCCCCGTCCTTCGTCGGACGGGGGCGGCTGCTCGTCGGCCCTCGTACAGCACAGGAACGCCCAGCGGCCCGGTGGGCTGAGCCTCTTCCTCGTCGCGCCCCCGCCCACCGCTCGGAGCCGGCCCCAGCGCTCGCCGGTGTGACTACGGCGTCACGGGGAGGCCCGCGGCCTTCCACGCCTGGAAGCCGCCGACGAGATCGGTCGCCCGGTGCAGTCCCAGCCGGTGCAGGGAAGCGGCGGCCAGACTCGAGGCGTACCCCTCGTTGCAGATCACGATCGCCCGCACGTCATGGCTCGTGGCCTCGGGGAGACGATGACTGCCCTGGGGGTCGAGACGCCATTCCAGTTCGTTGCGCTCGACGACCAGTGCGCCGGGGATCAGCCCGTCCCGCTCCCGCAGCGCCGCGTACCGGATGTCGACGAGGAGCGCCTCGCCCACGCGGGCGGCATCGAACGCCTCCCGGGCCTCCACACGCGCGTACCCGGCACGCACACGCTCGAGCAACTCGTCGATGCCCGTCGGCTGTTCGTCGTGTCGCTCGTCGTCGTGCCGTTGCTCCTGGGCGGTGATCGCGTCGCTCACTGCCAGTCCTCCGGACTCTCGACCTGCTCCAGCCGCAGCACCTGCCCGGTACGGCTGTAGCGGCGGATGCGGGGCAGGGGCGGGTAGTAGGCGTGGACGGAGACGGCGTGCTCCTCGGCGGACTCGTTGAGGACCTCGTGGACGTGGTGACGGCCGAAGGACCGGCCTCGGCCGGCCGGCAAGGCGCGCGACCGGTCCACGCCGTCGGTCAGCTCCAGGGTCCGCCAGCCGTCGGTGGGCAGCCGGGCGGCGAGGGAGTACTCCTTGAGCGTGCCCCGAGCGGTCAGGAACGCGCCCACCGAGTCGGCGTGGTCGTGCCAGCCGGTGCCGCTGCCCGGCGGCCAGCCGATCAGCCAGGCCTCACTGCCGCCGGGTCCCTCCAGACGCACCCAGGTGCGGCCCTCCGGATCGAGGGGGAGCGAGGCGATCAGCGCCTCGTCCGCGGCCGTACGCCGGACGAAGTCGAGGAGGTCCGCCTGCGTGGGCGCGGCGACGGAGGCGGGCGAGGCGGGGGCGTCGGGGGTGTGAGGGGAGACGTACGCGGGGGATGAAGCGGAGCGGGCTGAAGAAGTGAGGGAAGGAGAGACAGACACGGAAACCATCCTGGGAACGTTCGCGGGAGCGCGGGCCGCACAGGGGGTGCGGGGGCGCATCGGCGGCGCGCGCCGTGGGGAAGGGGTGCGAGTTCAGCAGGACGGACGACACACGCAGCCCGCATAGCGGACGAGGTCCATATGGACCCTCCGCCACAGGCGCACATCGGTGTCGGTCACGATCCGGAGTACAGCATGCCGGTGCACCGCGGTCAACTCACCGTCACCCTGTGGACCGCACGGTGACGACAGTGCGGGCGGAGCCGCCCAGGCCGCGCCGCCGTCACGTCGCAACAGGGGCCCTGCGCTCACGTCACGATCGGGCCCCCGCCAGACTGCCCGGAAGCCCGGAAGCCCGGAAGCCCGGAAGCCCGGAAGCCCGGAAGCCCGGAAGCCCGGAAGCCCGGAAGCCCGGAAGCCCGGAAGCCCGGAAGCCCGGTGTCACGTCGCCGCGGAGCCTGCCGTCGCTCCCGCGGCGGACGTCTCCTCGGCCGTCCGCGCCGGGCCGCCCACGGCTGCCTCCGCCGCGGCGTACAGGTCGGCCGCGCGCACCCCGTTGAGCGCGGTGACGAGATGCCCGTCCGGACGGATCAGCAGGACCGTATGCGCGGCCGCGCCCGGATAGCTCTCGGCGACCAGCAGCTCGGCGGGGCACGGCAGGGCCGTCACAGCGGCGGCCAGCCGGGGCATGATGCCGGCGCCGACCCAGTGCCGGCGCTCCCAGACACCGGTGCCCGGTGCGATCAGCAGGACCAGCAGGGCGCCCCGGCCGAGCCGGTCCCGCAGCCGGACGAACGAGCCGTCCTCCGCGGTCACCCGGACGTCCTCGACGGGCGCCCCCGGGGGCGTGTCCACCGGTGCCTCGGCCTCCAGGTGCCGGGGCGCGAGCGGGGAGCCGGCGTACGTCCCCGGCGCGCCCAGCGGGCCGCGTCCCAGGTGACCGTCGGTGAGCAGCGCGTCGTGACCGCGGGCGGCGCCGGGGACGTACGCCCTGATGCCCCCGCCGCCGCGCAACAGCGGGAGTGCCTGGTCGGCGGCCCGCAGCCGGGCGGCGACGACCGCACGGCGCTCGGTCTGGTAGCTGTCGAGCAGGGCCTCGTGCGGGCCGTGGTGCCAGGCCAGGGCCAGCTTCCAGGCGAGGTTGTCGGCGTCCCGCAGGCCCTCGTCCAGGCCTTGGGCGCCGAGCGTGCCGAGCAGGTGGGCGGCGTCCCCCGCGAGGAAGACCCGGCCCACGCGCCAGCGGCGGGCCAGCCGGTGGTGCACGGTGTGCACACCGGTGTCGAGCAGCTCGTACGAGGGTGTGGAGCCGCCGCTCCAGCCCGCCAGGGTCTCGCGGACGTAGGCCACCAGCGCCTCGGGCGTGACCAGGTCCTTGCCGGGCGGCAGCAGCCAGTCGAGCCGCCAGACGCCGTCCGGCAGCGGACGGCCCGTGACCTCTGCGGCGGGGGGACCGGAGGTCCGCCACGGCGGGGTCCGGTGAAGCAACGCCTCGCCGTCCCACGGAAGTTCCGCGCGCAGTGCGGCCACGGCGTGTCGCTCCACCGCCGTACGGCCGGGGAAGCGGATGTCGAGGAGCTTGCGGACGGTGGAGCGGGGGCCGTCGCAGCCGATCAGGTAGCTGCCCCGCCACCAGGTGCCCTGTGGGCCGCGGGTGTGTGCGGTGACCCCGCCGGCCTCCTGTTCGACGGTGTCCAGACGGCTGTCCACCGCGATCTTCGCCAGCCGTTCGCCGGCGAGGGCCGCGCGCAGGAACCCGGTGAGCACGTGCTGGGCGATGTGCAGCGGCGCGGGCTCGGCGTCGTCGTCGAACGCGATCTCCTGCGTCACTTGCTTGCGCCGCATCGACCGCCATCCGGACCAGCGCACCCCGGCGTCGGCGAGGGACGCTCCGGTCAGTCGCTCCAGGAGGGCGGCGGTGTCCTCACGCAGCACGACGGTGCGCGCGAGCCGGTGCTCGTCCTTGCCGGGGCCCTCGTCGAGGACCACGGACGGCACCTGCTGACGCGCCAGCGCCAGGGCGAGCGTGAGCCCCACCGGCCCCGCTCCGACGATGATCACCGGGTCCACGGCGCGGCGCTCCCTGCCTTCGACGGTGTCCTCGCGGGCTTGAGTGAACAACAGGTTGGAGCAGGGTGCACGATCACAGAACGTATGCAACCCATTGTCGTTGTTTGCGTCAAGCGACGAAAGGCAGTGGCGCGCACGCCACTGCCTTTCCTGTCGGTCACGTCAGTTGAGCGTGCGTCAGATGGTGCCGCCCGCGCCGGTCCCGAAGGTACCGCCCACCGCAGCCGGATTGAGCTCCTCCATGTCCTCCGCGCCGAGCACCGCGCCCGTGCTGCGCTTGCTGCGCCGCAGGTAGCGCTCCAGCCAGCTCGCGAAGCTGGTCAGGATGAAGTTCAGCACGATGAACATGATGGCGACGACGATGAAGCTCGGGATCACGTTGGCGTAGTTGGCCGCGAGCGTGCCACGCGAGTTGAGCAGTTCGGGGAAGCTGAGCATCACGCCGCCCAGCGCGGTGTCCTTCACGATGACCACGAGCTGGCTGACGATGGCCGGCAGCATCGCGGTGACCGCCTGCGGAAGCAGGATGCTGCTCATCGTCTGGCCCTTGCGCAGGCCGATGGCGTACGCGGCCTCGGTCTGCCCCCTGGGCAGGGAGAGGATGCCGGCTCGGACGACCTCGGCCAGGACGGCGGCGTTGTAGAGCACCAGACCGGTGACGACGGCGTAGAGGGGGCGGTCCTCGCTGCTGACGTCCGTGTAGCGGGAGTAGAACTCGTTGGCGAACAGCATCAGCAGCAGTACCGGGATAGCCCGGAAGAACTCCACCACCGTGCCGGCCACGCCGCGTACCCAACGGTGGTCGGAAAGGCGGGCGATGCCGAAGACCGCGCCCAGCGGAAGGGCGATGACCATGGCGAGCGCCGCGGCCTTCAGCGTGTTGGCGAGGCCGGGAAGGAGGTACGTGGTCCAGGCCTCCGACGTGGTGAAGGGCTTCCACAACGCGGAGTCGAGCTGGCCCTTGTCGTCCATCTTCTGCCACATCCACCACAGGAGGAGGGCGAGCAGGACGGCGAACACCACCGAGAAGAGGAGGTTGCGCCGCTTGGCGCGGGGGCCGGGAGTGTCGTACAGGACCGAGCTCATCGCTTCACCGCCAGTCGCTTGCTGAGCCAGCCCAGGATGAGGCCGGTCGGCAGGGTCAGAACCACGAACCCGAACGCGAAGACCGCGCCGATGAGCAGCACCTGCGCCTCGTTCTCGATCATCGTCTTCATCAGGAGGGCGGCCTCGGCGACGCCGATGGCGGCCGCCACCGTGGTGTTCTTGGTCAGTGCGATCAGGACGTTGGCCAGCGGTCCGATGACCGAGCGGAAGGCCTGCGGAAGGACGACGAGCGTCAGGGTCTGACTGAAGCTCAGCCCGATGGCCCGGGCCGCCTCCGCCTGACCGATCGGCACGGTGTTGATGCCGGAGCGGATCGACTCGCAGACGAACGCCGCGGTGTAGCCGGCCAGGCTGAGTACGGCCAGCCGGAAGCCCTGGATGTCGAAGTCGTCGCTGCCCATGGTCATGCCGAAGATGTCGGCGAGCCCGAGCGAGCTGAAAAGGACGATGACCGTCAGGGGGATGTTCCGGACGATGTTGACGTAGACGGTGCCGAACCCGCGCATCAGCGGAACCGGGCTCACCCGCATCGCGGCCAGCAGGGTGCCCCAGACCAGAGCGCCCACGGCGGAGACGGCGGTGAGCTTCACCGTCATCCAGAACGCCCCTAGGACGTCGTAACCATCAAGAAAGTCGAACACGATCTCCCGCGCTTCCGGCTGGGTGGCGTATGGGAAGGGCGCGGTGTGCCGCCGCCGGGATCGCGACGGGCGGCGGCACACCGCGGGAACCCCGCTGTGGCTGAGGTGGAGTTACGAGGCGTTCGGGACGATGACGCCGATCTTCGGGGCCTGCTCGTTCTTGTAGTCCGCCGGGCCGAAGTTGGCGTCCACGGCCTTCTGCCACGAACCGTCGCTGACCATCTGCTCCAGCGCCTTGTTGATCTTGTCGACGGTCGCGGTGTCGCCCTTCTTGACGCCGATGCCGTAGTTCTCGTTGCTGAGCTTCAGGCCCGCGAGCTTGAACTTGCCCTTGTACTGGTCCTGGGACGCGAAGCCCGCGAGGATCGAGTCGTCGGTGGTGACCGCGTCCACGGCGCCGCTCTGCAGGCCGGCGATGCACTCGGAGTAGGAACTGACCTGCTTGAGCTTCGCGTCCGGGGCGATCGTCTTCTTGACGTTCTGCGCCGACGTCGACCCGGTCACGGAACACAGCTTCTTGCCGTTGAGGTCCGTGCCCTTGGAGATGTCCGAGTCCGACTTGATCAGCAGGTCCTGGTGGGCCAGCAGGTACGGGCCCGCGAAGTCGACCTTCTTCTTGCGCTCGTCGTTGATCGAGTAGGTGGCCGCGATGAACTTCACGTCACCGCGCGCGAGGGCGTTCTCGCGGTCGGCGCTCTTGGTCTCGACGAACTCGATCTGGTCCGGCTTGTAGCCGAGCTGCTTGGCGACGTACGTGGCGACGTCCACGTCGAAGCCGGCGAAGGACCCGTCGGGCTTCTTCAGGCCGAGGCCGGGCTGGTCGTACTTGATGCCGACCTTGATCTTGCCGCCGCCACCGCTGCCCGCGCTGGCGCTGCTGCTCGTGTCGTCGTCCTTGCTGTCGCCGCCGCACGCGGTGGCGGTCAGGGCGAGGACGAGGGCTGCGGCCGAGGCGGCGGTGACCTTGCGAAGCTTCATGGTGACTTCCTTTTGAGAAGAGTGGTGAAGTTACTGCGGGCGGTGCGGACGGTGCGGGGTCCGTCGGTGTGGCGGGTCAGTGGTGCAGGATCTTCGACAGGAAGTCCTTGGCCCGGTCGCTGCGCGGATTGCTGAAGAACTGGTCGGGCGCAGCCTCTTCGACGATGCGTCCGTCCGCCATGAACACCACGCGGTTTGCAGCCGATCGTGCGAAACCCATCTCATGGGTGACGACGATCATGGTCATGCCGTCCCGGGCCAGCTGCTGCATGACTTCGAGGACCTCGTTGATCATCTCGGGGTCGAGGGCCGACGTCGGCTCGTCGAAGAGCATGACCTTCGGGTCCATCGCCAGCGCCCGCGCGATGGCGACGCGCTGCTGCTGGCCGCCCGAGAGCTGCGCGGGGTACTTGTCGGCCTGGGTGCCCACGCCGACCCGGTCGAGCAGGGCGCGGGCCTTCTCCGCGGCCTGCGCCTTGTCGGCCTTGCGGACCTTGATCTGGCCGAGCATCACGTTCTCGAGCACCGTCTTGTGCGCGAACAGGTTGAACGACTGGAACACCATGCCGACGTCGGCGCGCAGCCGGGCCAGCGCCTTGCCCTCCTGGGGCAGCGGCTTTCCGTCGATCGTGATCTCGCCGTCGTCGATCGTCTCCAGGCGGTTGATCGTGCGGCACAGCGTCGACTTGCCCGACCCGGAGGGGCCGATGACCACGACGACCTCCCCGCGGGTGATCGTCAGGTCGATGTCCTGGAGAACGTGCAACGCGCCGAAGTGCTTGTTGACGCTCTTCAGGACGACCAGGTCACCGCTCGCGACCGCGTCCTCCTTGGTCACCGATACTTCGGTCATCGCTTCGGGGCTCCGTCCTCCTCGGTTTCGGAGGACAGTAGTGACCCGCGCCGACCAGCGTCATTACATCTGAGGGGAATCTGAGCATCACGATCCGATAGCAATCGGACACATGTCGTAGCACTTGCGACCTGCGCGCGTATCGGCCGAGTAACGGTAGCCGCGCGCAACCGGAACTCGCTTGACTGCGTCGTCGTCCATCGGCGTGACTGCCATGATGCACGCACGCGTGTGCCGCCGTTTTCCGGAGCGGGAGAACCGAACACCCGTTGCGGTGAGTCAGACCGTATGCCCGATGAACCGGAGGAGGCCGGGATGAGACTGCTTCTCGTCGAGGACGACAACCATGTCGCCGCCGCCCTGTCCGCGGTCCTCAAGCGGCACGGTTTCGACGTCACCCACGCGCGCAGCGGCGAGGAGGCGCTGCAGGCGCTCGTCCCGGAGGGGCCCGGCTTCGGCGTCGTCCTGCTCGACCTGGGTCTTCCGGACCAGGACGGCTACGAGGTGTGCGGCAAGATCCGCAAGCGCACCGCCACGCCGGTGATCATGGTCACCGCCCGCTCCGACGTGCGCTCCCGCATCCACGGCCTCAACCTGGGCGCCGACGACTACGTGGTGAAGCCGTACGACACCGGGGAACTGCTCGCCCGTATCCACGCCGTGAGCCGGCGCACCGTCCACGAGGACGCGGCCGCCGAGGGGGAGAGCGCGCTGCGTCTGGGCCCCGTGCAGATCGAGCTGCCCACCCGGCGCGTCACGGTGGACGGTACGGCCGTCCAGCTGACCCGCAAGGAGTTCGACCTGCTCGCGCTGCTCGCGCAGCGGCCCGGAGTGGTCTTCCGGCGGGAGCAGATCATCAGCGAGGTGTGGCGCACCAGCTGGGAGGGGACCGGGCGCACCCTGGAGGTGCACGTGGCCTCGCTGCGCGCCAAGCTGCGCATGCCCGCGCTGATCGAGACGGTGCGCGGAGTCGGCTACCGGCTCGTCGCCCCGGCCGCTTGAGCGGGGACCGCTGTTGCGTACGCGTCTTCTGCCGCTCCTCATCGTCCTGATGGCGGCCGTGCTGCTCGCCCTCGGGGTGCCGCTGGCCATCAGCGTGGCGGGCGCCGAGCAGCAGCGGGTGGTGGTCGACCGCATCGACGACACCGCGCGTTTCGCGGCGCTCGCCCAGTTCGTCACCGTCTCCTCGGGCGCGGACGACCCGACGTCGGCGTCCACGAACGAGCGACGCGAGACGCTCAGCCGGGAACTCGCCAGCTACTACGACGTCTACGGCATTCGCGCCGGGGTCTTCTACAGCACCGACACCCCCATGGCTCATGCCCCGCGCGACTGGTACCTGCCCGCATCGGGCGAGGTGCGGGACGCGTTCGAGGAGGCGTCGCTCAGCCGTCGCAGCCACGACCCCCGGCAGGTGTGGCCCTGGCAGCGCAACCGGCTCGTCGTGGCGTCACCGGTCATCCGGGACGGCGACGTCGTCGCGGTCGTCGTCACCGACTCGCCCACCGGGCCGATGCGGTCGCGGATCCTGCACGGCTGGCTGGTGATCGCCGCCGGAGAGGCCGCCGCGATGCTGCTGGCCATCGGCGCCGCCCTGCGGCTGACCGGCTGGGTGCTGCGGCCGGTGCGCATCCTGGACGCCACCACGCACGAGATCGCGAGCGGCCGTCTGAAGTCCCGGGTCGCGGTGGCCGGCGGGCCGCCGGAACTCAGGAGACTGGCCGGCGCGTTCAACGAGATGGCGGACAACGTCGAGGACGTGCTGGAGCAGCAGCGCGCCTTCGTCGCCGACGCCTCGCACCAGTTGCGCAACCCGCTCGCCGCCCTGCTGCTCCGCATCGAACTGCTGGGCTACGAGCTCCCCGAGGGCAACGAGGAGATCGCCTCCGTCCAGCACGAGGGCAGACGCCTCGCCCAGGTCCTGGACGACCTGCTGGACCTGGCCCTCGCCGAGCACGCCGAGGCCGACCTGCGGGTCACCGACATCGGCGCCCTGGCCGCCGAACGCGTCGCCGCCTGGGCGCCCACCGCCAAGGCCAAGGGGGTCCGGCTGGTGGGCGACTGCCCGCCCACCACGGCCTGGGCCGACCCGGTGACGCTGTCCAGCGCACTGGACGCGGTGATCGACAACGCGGTGAAGTTCACCCCCGAGGGCGAGAGCGTCGAGGTCACGGTCACCGTCGACGGCGGGACCTCCTCCGTCGTCGTGACCGACAACGGGCCGGGGCTGACCGACGAGGAGCTCACGCGCGTGGGCGACCGCTTCTGGCGCAGCGGCCGTCACCAGAACATCAAGGGCTCGGGGCTCGGCCTGTCCATCTCCCGCGCCCTGCTCGCAGCTGGCGGCGGCTCCCTGTCGTACGCCCGCCACGAGCCGAGCGGACTGACGGCGACCGTGTCGGTGCCGCGGTCGCCGACGTCGTAGCGGTCCGCTCCTACGGCTTGACGGAGCGGTAGTAGCGCCGGGCGCCGGCGTGCAGCGTGAGCGGATCGGTGTAGATGGCGGTGCGCAGGTCGACCAGCTGTGCGGAGTGCACGTGCGCGCCGATGAGATCCCGGCTCCTGATGACGGTACGGGTCACCCACTCGGTGAGCCGGGGGTCCACGTCGGTACGAGTGATCAGCAGGTTGGACACGGCGATCGTCGCCACGGTGGAGCCGTTCTGGATGGTGGGGTAGGCCGACTCGGGCATGTTCGTCGCCCGGTAGTAGCCCGTGGAGTCGTCCTGGTCGTGCATCTTGGCGACGAGTTCGGGGCTGATCGGCACGAACCGGAAGGTGAAACCGTCGGCCAGTTTCTCCAGCCCGGCCGTCGGCACCCCTCCCGACCAGAAGAACGCGTCGATCTTTCCCTGCCTGAGCTGCTCGGGGCCGGTGTCGATGCCCCGCTCCACCGCCTTGATGTCCTTGGCCGGGTCCAGGCCCGCCGCCTTGAGGACCCGCTCCGCGATCAGCCGCACGCCGGACCGGGGCAGGCCCGTCGCCACCGTCCTGCCCCGCAGGTCGGCGATGGACCGGATGTCCGAGTCACGGGCCACCACGAGCTGGACGTAGTCGTCGTACAGCCGGGCCACCCCACGCAGCCGCGCGGCCGGGCCGGGATGCTGCGTCTCGTACGTCTGCACCGCGTCCGCCGCGGCGATGGCGAAGTCGGCCTCGCCCGCCGCCACGCGCGCGACGTTCTCCGGCGACCCGTTGCTCGTCGACAGCTTCACGTCCAGGTGGGGCATGTCCTTGGCGAGGGCGGTGCGCAGCTGGCTGCCGTACGCGTAGTAGACGCCGCTCGTCGTGCCCGTGTTGAGGGTGATCGAACCGCTCGGCGGCTCCTCGCCCAGCGGCAGCAGCCACCACAGCAGCAGCCCGAGGACGACGACGCCGGCGGCCGTGCCCTGCAAGGCACGGCGCCTGCCGATGCGGGAGAACGACGGGGACATGAGCGCGATCCTGCCAGCCGGAGCGCGGTGCTGGCCAGGGCGGGGCTCACGGCGCAGGCGAGGGCCGGACCGACGGACGGGAGTGACGGAGGGGAGTGAGGGACGGCAGTGACGAAATCAGGGAGGCACGGACGGGACCGACGGACGGGTGTCGGTGGTCGTCGGTACAGTCCGGGCATGAGTTCCTCGCCCGCCGATCTGGTCCGTGAGTTCCACCACGCCTTCGGGCTCGACGCCCGCAGCACCCCGACGCAGGTGTCTCCAGGGCTGGCCGCCCAGCGCCGGGAGCTGCTCGCCGAGGAGGCGGCGGAGGTCGCCGAGGTGTCGGTGGGCGGCCCGCTGGACCGGCTGGCGCACGAGCTCGCCGACGTCGTCTACGTCGCCTACGGCACGGCCCTGGTGCACGGGATCGACCTCGACGCGGTGCTCGCCGAGGTCCACCGCTCCAACATGACCAAGCTGGGCCCCGACGGCAGGATCGCCCGCCGCGCCGACGGCAAGGTCCTCAAAGGCGAGCACTACGAGGCGCCGGACGTGTCCGCGGTCCTGCGCCGCCAGGGGTGGACCGACGGCGCGGAGTGAGGCGCGGGGCGCCGAGTCGGGGTGGCGGGAGGGGGCGGGACCGGGGGCGGCGCCGGGTGGCGCGTCCCGTTTCGCGAGCGAGTCGGTACCGCGCCCCCGCCTGCCGGCATCCCGGCGCCCTCGCCTCCCCCCTCAGTCACCCACCCGGGTCTGCTGCCGCGGCTCGGGCACGTGCGCCGGCGCGCTCTCGGCGCCGGACCGTCCGCGCCGGGCCCAGCGGGTCGCCAGGGGCTCCGTGAAACGGGCGGTGAGGGGTCCCACGACGACCAGGATCAGGACGTACGCCGTCGCCAGCGGGCCGAGCGACGGCTCGATTCCCGCCGTGACCGCAAGACCGGCGATGACGATCGAGAACTCCCCGCGCGCCACCAGCGCACCGCCCGCCCGCCACCGTCCCCTGACCGAGATCCCGGCGCGCCGGGCCGCCCAGTACCCCGTGGCGATCTTCGTGGCCGCGGTAACGACCGCCAGGGCGAGCGCCGGAGCGAGAACGGGAGGGATGCTCGCCGGATCGGTGTGCAGGCCGAAGAACACGAAGAAGACGGCGGCGAACAGGTCGCGCAGCGGGCTGAGCAGGGTGTGCGCGCCCTCGGCGGCCTCCCCGGAGAGCGCGATGCCCACCAGGAACGCCCCCACCGCCGCCGACACCTGCAACTGTTGCGCCACTCCGGCGACCAGGATCGTCAGCCCCAGCACCACCAGGAGCAGCTTCTCCGGGTCGTCACTGGACACGAAACGGGAGATGACGCGCCCGTAGCGCACCGCGGCGAAGAGCACGAGGCCCGCGACGCCCAGCGCGATCGCCAGGGTCACGCTGCCCGCCGCCAGCCCCGCCCCGGCCACCAGGGCGGTGACGATCGGCAGGTAGACGGCCATGGCCAGGTCCTCCAGGACCAGCACGCTGAGGATCACCGGCGTTTCCCGGTTGCCGACCCGGCCCAGGTCGCCGAGCACCTTGGCGATCACTCCGGACGACGAGATCCAGGTGACGCCCGCCAGCACCACGGCCGCCACCGGCCCCCAGCCGAGCAGCAGCGCGGCGACCGCGCCCGGCACGGCGTTGAGCGCGCAGTCGACGAGACCGGAGGGATAGTGGGCTTTGAGGTTGGAGACCAGATCGCTCGCCGTGTACTCCAGGCCGAGCATCAGCAGCAACAGGATCACGCCGATCTCGGCGCCGGTGGCGACGAACTCCTCGCTCGCGCCGAGCGGCAGCAGCCCGCCCTCGCCGAAGGCCAGACCCGCCAGCAGGTAGAGCGGGATCGGGGAGAACCGGAAGCGGGCCGCGAACCGGCCGAGCAGGCCGAGCCCGAGGATGATGGAACCGAACTCGATCAGCAGGACTGCGGAGTGCACTCGCTCACTCCCGCCCGAGTATGGCCGCGGCCGCGTCCACACCCTCGCGGGTGCCGATGACGATGAGGGTGTCGCCTCCCGCGAGACGGAAGTCGGGTGCCGGGGACGGAATGGCCTCGGCCCGCCGCAGCACCGCCACGATCGAGGCGCCGGTCTCGGTGCGCATGCGGGTGTCGCCCAGCAGCCGCCCGTTCCAGCGCGAGGTCGCCGCCACCTCCACACGCTCGGCGACCAGCCCCAGATCCGTCGTGTACAGCAGGCTCGCGCTGTGGTGGGACGGCATCAGCGCGTCGATCAGCGAGGCGGCCTCGGCGGTGGTCAACCGCACTGACTGGGCGCAGGAGTCGGGGTCGTCGGTCCGGTACACGTTGACGGTGCGGGCACCGTCCCTGTGCGCCACGACCGACAGGTGGCGCAGCTCCCGCGTCACGAGGTCGTACTGGACTCCGATTCCTGGCAGCGGAGTCGTCCGAAGGCGTGGAGCAGGCACGTTTCTTCCCTTGGTCGATCGTTTCGCCGGCCGCCGCGGCCGCCGCTGGTACTCGCCGGTCTTCGCCGGTCTTCGCCGGACGCCCCCGGACGTCACCGAGCGCTCACGTGACGTCCGTGCCGTCCGCGACGTGTCCCGATGTCCCTACGGCCCGGTGCCCTGCGGGTGCCCGGGCCGCCATGCTGCCATTCCCCCGTACGGTGACGACATGGGTGTCGTGACGGATGGACAGGGCCGCGAGCACACGGCGAGGCTGGCCACGGCGGCGCCCTGGAACACCGACCGGGACGGCGGCCGACGCGACCACCGGGGCGACCACCGGGGCGACCGAGGCGCGACCGGAGGAGCCGACGCCGGTCGAGCGGCCAGAGGAGGAACCGCGCACATGTCCCTGTTCCGGCGGATCTTCGTTCTCGACGCAGGGGCCCTGGTCGTGGCCGCCTCGCTGCTCCTGGGCCCGGTCACGGTGTCCACGCCCATACTCCCGGGCGAGGTCCTCGTCGTGGTCGCCGGCCTGGCGGCGCTGCTGACCGTCAACGCGGTCGTCCTGCGCATCGGTCTGGCCCCGCTGGCCCGCCTCGGCCGGTCCATGGCCGACGTCGACCTGCTGCACCCCGGAGCCCGCGCCGAGGTCGCGGGGCCGGTGGAGACAGCCCAGCTGATCACCACGTACAACGCCATGCTGGACCGCCTGGAGGCCGAGCGTGCGGCCAGCGCGGCCGGCGCCCTGTCGGCCCAGGAGCGTGAGCGTCACCGCGTCGCCCGGGAACTGCACGACGAGGTCGGCCAGACCCTGACCGCCGTGCTGCTCCAGCTGAAACGCGTCGCTGACCGGGCTCCCGTGGAACTGCGCGAGGAGCTGGGCCAGGCGCAGGAGGCCACCCGAGCCGGTCTCGACGAGATCCGCCGCATCGCCCGCCGGCTGCGGCCCGGCGTCCTCGACGAGCTCGGCCTGCTCAGCGCGCTGCGCTCACTCGCCGGCGAGTTCACCGCACACGGACTGACGGTGCGCCACGATCTGCGCCCGGGCATCCCCCCACTGACCGAGGAGACGGAACTCGTGCTCTACCGGGTGGCGCAGGAAGCGCTCACCAACACCGCGCGGCACTCCGGCGCCGACCGCGCCGACCTCCGCGTGCGCCCGGTCCCCGACGGCGTCGAGCTCCTGGTACGGGACAACGGCACGGGCCTGGGCGCGACGGCCGGGGAGGGCGCCGGGATCCGCGGGATGCGTGAGCGGTCCCTGCTGATCGGCGCGAGCCTCACCGTCTCGTCGCCGGCGAACGGCGCGGGCGGCGGTGGCGCGAGGGGCGGCGGCACGGGCGGCACCGGCGGCGGTACCGACGTACGGCTGCGGGCGGCGGCGGACACAGGCCGGGGGGAGCTCGCCGGCCGCAAGGGAACCGTCGAACCCCCGGTGCCCGCCGAGCAGGCGGAGCCGGTGAGCCCGGCGGCCCCGGCCCGCCCGACGGGAACCCCGACGCCTTTGGGAGGCCGCCGATGACGGACGGCGCCCCGCCCACGACCCCGACGACCGGACCTGTCGCGGCGGTCCCGCACACGCGCGTGCTGCTGGCCGACGACCACACCCTCGTGCGCAGGGGAGTACGGCTCATCCTGGACGGCGAGCCCGATCTCACCGTGGTCGCCGAGGCCGGCGACGGGGCGGAGGCGGTCGAGCGGGCCCGCGCGGGGGACGTCGACCTCGCCGTCCTCGACGTGGCGATGCCCCGGATGACAGGTCTGCAGGCGGCCCGCGAACTCTCCCGGCGCCTCCCGGACCTGCCCATCCTCATCCTGACGATGTACGACAACGAGCAGTACTTCTTCGAGGCACTCAAGGCGGGCGCCGGCGGGTACGTCCTCAAGTCGGTCGCCGACCGGGACCTGGTCGAGGCGTGCCGGGCGGTCGTGCGCGACGAGCCGTTCATCTACCCGGGCGCGGAGCGGGCCCTCGTCCGCTCCTACCTGGACCGGCTGCACCGCGGCGACGGCGTGGCCGGCCTGCCCGAGCGGCACATCACCGAGCGCGAGGAGGAGATCCTCAAGCTCGTCGCGGAGGGGCACACCTCCCGGGAGATCGGCGCCCTGCTGTTCATCAGCGCCAAGACGGTCGAGCGGCACCGGGCCAACCTGCTGCAGAAGCTCGGCATGCGCGACCGGCTGGAGCTGACCCGCTACGCGATCCGCGCCGGCCTCGTCGACCCCTGAGGCGTCGTCGATCGTCCCTCACATCACGGGGGACGGGCGTTCTCCGGGACCGCCTACCCTTGACGCATGACCAGCAGCAGTGACCGGAGCCTCGCCGTGGACGCGCCCGCACCCAAGAGCTACGAAATCCGCACTTACGGGTGCCAGATGAACGTCCATGACTCCGAGCGATTGTCCGGACTGCTCGAAGAGGCCGGGTACGTGCGCGCCCCCCAGGGGTCGGACGGCGACGCGGACGTCGTCGTCTTCAACACCTGCGCGGTGCGGGAGAACGCCGACAACCGGCTCTACGGCAACCTCGGCCGGCTCGCGCCGCGCAAGGCGAGCCGGCCCGGCATGCAGATCGCGGTCGGCGGCTGCCTGGCGCAGAAGGACCGCGACACCATCGTGAAGAAGGCGCCCTGGGTGGACGTCGTCTTCGGCACGCACAACATCGGCAAGCTCCCGGTGCTGCTGGAACGCGCGCGCGTGCAGGAAGAGGCGCAGGTCGAGATCGCCGAGTCGCTGGAGGCGTTCCCCTCCACGCTGCCCACGCGGCGCGAGAGCGCCTACGCGGCCTGGGTGTCCATCTCGGTCGGCTGCAACAACACCTGCACCTTCTGCATCGTCCCGGCGCTGCGCGGCAAGGAGAAGGACCGGCGCACCGGCGACATCCTCGCCGAGATCGAGGCGCTGGTCGGCGAGGGCGTCAGCGAGATCACCCTGCTCGGCCAGAACGTCAACGCCTACGGCTCGGACATCGGCGACCGCGAGGCCTTCAGCAAGCTGCTGCGCGCGTGCGGAGCGATCGAGGGTCTGGAGCGCGTCCGCTTCACCTCCCCGCATCCGCGCGACTTCACCGACGACGTCATCGCCGCGATGGCCGAGACGCCGAACGTGATGCCGCAGCTGCACATGCCGCTGCAGTCCGGCTCGGACACGGTCCTGAAGGCGATGCGTCGCTCCTACCGGCAGGAGCGCTACCTCGGGATCATCGAGAAGGTGCGTGCCGCCATCCCGCACGCCGCGATCACCACCGACATCATCGTGGGCTTCCCCGGCGAGACCGAGGAGGACTTCGAGCAGACGCTGCACGCGGTGCGCGAGGCACGCTTCGCGCAGGCGTTCACCTTCCAGTACTCCAAGCGCCCCGGCACGCCGGCCGCGACGATGGAGGACCAGATCCCCAAGGAGGTCGTGCAGGCGCGCTACGAGCGTCTCGTGGCCCTCCAGGAGGAGATCTCCTGGGAGGAGAACAAGAAGCAGGTCGGCCGCACCC
This sequence comes from Streptomyces sp. NPDC020597, assembly GCF_044335095.1. Lineage (NCBI taxonomy): Bacteria > Bacillati > Actinomycetota > Actinomycetes > Kitasatosporales > Streptomycetaceae > Streptomyces > Streptomyces sp. NPDC020597. The sequence goes on from NZ_JBIRUL010000012.1 coordinate 50,001, forward strand.
TGGAGCTGATGGTCGCCGAGGGCGAGGGCCGCAAGGACGGCGCCACCCACCGCCTCTCCGGCCGCGCCCCCGACAACCGCCTGGTCCACTTCACCAAGCCGGAGCAGGAGGTCCGCCCCGGCGACGTCGTCACCGTGGAGATCACCTACGCCGCCCCGCACCACCTTCTCGCCGAGGGCGCCGTCCTCGACGTGCGCCGCACGCGCGCGGGAGACGCCTGGGAGAAGCGCACCGCCGAGAAGGCGGCCAAGCCGGCGGGCGTGATGCTGGGTCTGCCGAAGATCGGCGCCCCGGAGCCGGTGCCGGCGGCCGCGGCGCCCGGCTGCGGCTGCGACTGACGGAACGATCCGGCCCGGGAGCGGCGGGCGTGAACCGGCGCTCGGACGGCGGGCACGGACCGGTGATCCGGGCGGTGGGCACGCACCGGTACTGCCGGGCGGTGGGCACGAACCGGTGCTGCCGGGCGGTGGGCACGAACCGGTGCTGCCGGGCGCGCGAGCGTCGACCTGGTCCGCCCCGCCGACCTCGGGGGCGCGGTCGGGGACGTCGCTCAGGGAGGACCGGCGCAGGATCCCCCCTCGGGGTTACCCTGCCGATCATGCTTGTCGCTGCCGCAGTCTGCCCCTGCCCGCCGCTCCTGGTGCCCGAGGTCGCCGCGGGCGCCGCGCCCGAGCTGGACCCCGTGCGCACCGCCTGCTCCGACGCGCTCTCCGTGCTGGCGGCCGCCCGCGCGGACCGGCTCGTGGTCGTCGGGCCCGCCGAGCAGCCGGGGCGGGGCCCCCATCCCGAGGGCGCCCGGGGCTCGTTCCGGGGTTTCGGAGTGGATCTCGCCGTCCGGCTGGGCCGCGGCGGCGCGGACACGCCCTCCGGAGGTGAGCTGCCGCCGTCCCTCGCCGTGGCGGCCTGGCTGCTCGAGCGGGCCGGCTGGTCGGGCGCTCCCGTGGAGGGTCTGGGCGTGGGCGAGTCGCTCGCGGCCGAACGGTGCGTCGAGGCCGGCCGGCAGATCGGCGGCGCGGCTGGGCGGGTGGCGCTCCTGGTGATGGGCGACGGCAGTGCGTGCCGGACGCTGAAAGCCCCGGGCTACCTCGACGAGCGCGCGGCGCCCTTCGACGACGCGGTCGCCCGGGCGCTCGGCGCGGCCGACGTCGAGGCCCTGAAGGCGCTGGACGCCCCGCTGGCCCACGAGCTCAAGGCGGCGGGTCGCGCCCCCTGGCAGGTGCTGGCAGGCGCCGCCGAGGGCGCGCAGCCGTCCGGGGCCCTGCTGTACGACGACGCGCCCTACGGCGTGGGGTACATGGTCGCGACCTGGTCGTAGCCGCGCGGCCACGACGTCCCGGCACACGGCGGCGGACGGCCGCGAGCGCGTTCGCCGCGCGGCCGTCCGCCGTCCGCCGGTTCGGCGCGGATGCCGCTCAGGAGGCCGGCGGGGGCGTGTTCGGCGGCGTGAAGGTGTCGCCGCCCCCCGCGGAGCCGTCCTTGTGCGCGAGCCGGTCCATGGCGCCCTTGGCCTTGTCGGTGCCCGTGTGGATCCTGTCGCTGTACTTGCCCTTGGTCTTCTCGTCGACGACGTGCGCGGCCTTGTCGATGCCGTGCTGGACCTTGTCCCCGTGCTGGAGCGCGAGGTCCGAGACCTTGCCTCTGGCCGGGGTGAGCTTGGCCTTCAAACTGTCCATAAGACCCATGGGTCACCTTCCTCGCGGGTTCCTCATGTGCGGGCGCCGTCGTCCGCCGCGCTGTCGGCGGCCTCCTCGGCGGACTGCTGCCGGGGGATTCCGACGCCTTCGCCGACGCCTTCGTCGGCGGCTGTCTCCGCCTCGCCCTCCGCTTCCGGCCCGGTCCTCGCCCCGGCCCTCGGCTCCGCCGTCGCCTCGGTCTCCGTCCTGGGCTCGGCGCCGACGGGGGAGCCCGCGGCCCCGGCCGCCTCGGCGGGGACGTCCCGATCCTCGGTCCCGGCGGGCTTCTGTACCGGTGAGGCCTCGGCCGCCTGCTCCGTCTCGTCGACGGTCGTCGCCTCTCCCGCCGCCTCCTGCGTCGCCGCCGTCGTCGCGGCTTCCTCCGTCGCCGCTTCGTCCACCGCTTCGCCCGAGGCCTTGAGCCTTCCGAAAAGTCGTGCCAAAACGCCCATATCTACACTCCATACGGTACTCGTGAGGGTGACATCCCGCGTCGGCCGGTGCGTCCGTTCGCGCCACCGGAGGCCGCCGCTCCCGCCGAGGCGACGGGAATCCCGCAACGGGGAACGACACCGCACCGGCCCCGTCACGTAACTCGTTCGAGGGCGGGCGCGGAGGTTTGCGAGACTGGTGCCGTGAGCAGCGCACCCCCCGCCCCCCGCGTCATCGCCGTCGTCGGACCGACTGCGGCCGGAAAGTCCGATCTGGGCGTCTTTCTGGCCCAGCGACTCGGCGGCGAGGTCGTCAACGCCGACTCCATGCAGCTCTACCGAGGGATGGACATCGGTACCGCCAAACTGACGGCCGAGGAGCGTGGCGGCGTCCCGCACCACCTCCTGGACGTCTGGGACGTCACGGTCACCGCCTCCGTCGCCGAATACCAGCGGATGGCGCGGGAGCGCATCGACGCCCTGCTCGCCGAGGGCAGGTGGCCGATCCTGGTCGGCGGCTCCGGCCTGTACGTACGCGGCGCCGTCGACAACCTGGAGTTCCCGGGCACCGACCCCGAGGTCCGCGCCCGGCTGGAGGAGGAGCTCACGCTGCGCGGTTCGGGGGCCCTGCACGCCCGGCTGGCCGCGGCCGACCCAGAGGCCGCGCAGGCGATCCTGCCCGGCAACGGCCGCCGTATCGTCCGGGCGCTCGAGGTGATCGAGATCACCGGCAAGCCCTTCACCGCCAATCTGCCCGGCCATGACTCGGTCTACGACACCGTCCAGATCGGCGTGGACGTGGCGCGCCCGGAACTCGACGAGCGCATCGCCCGCCGCGTCGACCGCATGTGGGACGCGGGACTCGTCGACGAGGTCCGCGCGCTGGAGGCCCAGGGCCTGCGGGAGGGCCGTACGGCCTCACGCGCGCTCGGCTATCAGCAGGTCCTCACGGCCCTGAGCGGAGAGTGCACGCAGGACGAGGCGCGCGCGGAGACCGTGCGTGCCACCAAGCGTTTCGCACGCCGTCAGGATTCGTGGTTCAGGCGCGATCCGCGGGTGCACTGGCTGAGTGGGGCTGCGGCTGATCTCGCGGAACTTCCGGAGTCCGCACTGGCGTTCGTGGAGCGACCGGTCACAGCCTGATCACGTCATTGCATCGGGACGCCCAGGCCGTCATCCAGGCCTCCCGCGCCGTGCCATCATCAAGCTTCGATCGACCAAGTGGAGTCCGAGTTGGGAGGGCGCGTGGCGATGGAGGCCGGCCCTCGCGACACCGCACACGGCACGGAACACCTCACCACCGAGCGTGGTGAACCGGAGCCGGAGGAAGGCCGTCTGAGCCCGGACGGGCCGGACGACGACGACACCCAGGGCGGTGTGACCGACGACGGTCCCGAGCCCGAGGAGATGTTCGCGAGCGGTCCCGAGGTCGAGGTCGAGCTGCGCCCGCAGCGAAGGCTGCGGATCTGGCAGCTCGCGCCCATCGTGGCCCTGGCCGCCGTCGGCTCCCTGATGTTCGCCTTCCCGCTCGCCTTCGACTTCGGCGACAGCGGCGCCATGATCGCCATGCTCGGGCTGCTGATCTGCTTCTGCGCGGCCGGATGGGGCATGACGGCCGCTCGCCGCGTCGGTTACACGTGGCCCGGGCTGCCCGCGCGCGGCTCCGGTCGCAGACCCGACTGGCGGGTCGCCCTCTCCTACGTCGTGATGATCGCGGCGGTGGTGGCGCTGGCCGTCTGGCGGGTCGCCAGGCTGCGCTGAGCCCGCCGCGCGCCACGCCGTACGATCGAGGAATGAGCACCCGGATCGCCTTCCTCAAGGGCCACGGGACCGAGAACGACTTCGTGATCGTCCCGGACCCCGAGAACGCCGTAGACCTCTCCCCGGCCCACGTCGCCGTCCTGTGCGACCGCCGCGCGGGCATCGGGGGCGACGGGGTGCTGCACGTCGTGCGGTCCGCGGCGCACCCCGAGGCCCGGCACATGGCCGCCGAGGCGGAATGGTTCATGGACTACCGCAACGGCGACGGCTCCGTCGCCGAGATGTGCGGCAACGGCGTCCGCGTCTTCGCGCGCTACCTCCAGTACGCCGGACTCGTCACCGAGGGGGATCTCGCGGTCGCCACGCGCGGGGGCGTGAAGCGCGTGCACCTCGCCAAGGACGGCGACGTCACGGTCGGCATGGGCCGGGCCCGCCTGCCCGAGGGCGACGTCACGGTGACGGTCGGCGAGCGGAGCTGGCCCGCGCGCAACGTGAACATGGGCAACCCGCACGCCGTCGCCTTCGTGGACGACCTCGCACACGCGGGCTCCCTGCTCTCCCCGCCGCCCTTCAGCCCCGCCGCCGCGTACCCGGACGGGGTCAACGTCGAGTTCGTCGTGGACCGGGGCCCGCGGCATGTCGCTCTGCGCGTGCACGAGCGCGGCTCCGGCGAGACCCGCTCGTGCGGCACGGGCGCGTGCGCCGTCGCCGTGGCCGCCGCGCGCCGGGACGGCGCCGACCCCGCGGCCACCGGAACCCCCGTCACCTACACGGTCGACCTTCCGGGCGGACGCCTGGTGATCACCGAGCGCCCCGACGGCGAGATCGAGATGACCGGGCCGGCCGTGATCGTCGCCACAGGGGAGATCGATTCCGAATGGCTGGAAACCGCCGTTCGCTGACCCCGTCGAGGTTTCGGATCGGAGGCGGGGCGCGTCCCGGAGGGGCCAGGGGAACGTCCTGGCCCCGATCGCGGGGTTCGAATCCGTTATCGGGTCCAGCTCTGGTGGCTCGAAACCGTAAACCTGGAATCCGTCGCTCGAATGGGTGATCCGTTTCACGCTCGGCGAGAGGCGGTCGGTCGCGCGTGATGGGCTCGGTAGCATCAAGCACCGGCCCGGACGGGGGACCGTTCAACCAGTCCCCTGAGCCGTGTCCGCCCTGGACACCCCGTCCGCCGGTCCACGCAGCCGGAGGTGCCCATGAGTGCGGAGGCCACGAACCCTGCGACCCCAGGCCCGGTAACCCCGGCCACGCCCCGCAGGCGCAGCCTTCCCCGGATCGACCTGCGCCGCCTGGGCCGGGCCGCGCTGCTCGGCCCCGCCTCCCGCGGCCGGCTGCCCGACGCGATCAGCCATGTCGTCGAGGTCCATCGCGCGCACCACCCCGACGCCGACCTCGAACCCCTGCGCCGGGCCTATGTGCTCGCCGAGTCCTCGCACCGCGGGCAGATGCGCAAAAGCGGCGAGCCCTACATCACCCACCCCCTCGCGGTGACGCTCATCCTCGCCGAACTCGGCGCGGAGACCACCGCCTTGACGGCCTCGCTGCTGCACGACACCGTCGAGGACACCGATGTGACGCTCGATCAGGTGGGCGAGGAGTTCGGCGCCGAGGTGCGCTATCTCGTCGACGGCGTCACGAAGTTGGAGAAGGTCGACTACGGCGCCGCCGCCGAACCCGAGACGTTCCGCAAGATGCTCGTCGCCACCGGCAACGACGTCCGCGTGATGTCGATCAAACTCGCCGACCGGCTGCACAACATGCGCACCCTCGGCGTGATGCGCCCCGAGAAGCAGGCGCGCATCGCCAAGGTGACCCGCGACGTCCTCATCCCGCTCGCCGAACGCCTCGGCGTCCAGGCGCTCAAGACGGAGCTGGAGGACCTCGTCTTCGCGATCCTGCACCCGGAGGAGTACGCGCACACCCGTGAGCTGATCGCGGGCAACGCGGCGCAGGAGAGCGACCCGCTGGCCGAGTTCTCCGACGTGATGCGCACGGTGCTGCGCGAGGCCGGGATCCAGGCCGAAGTCCTCATCCGGCCACGGCACTTCGTCTCCGTCCACCGCGTCTCCCGCAAACGCGGCCGGCTGCGGGGCTGCGACTTCGGCCGACTGCTGGTGCTGGTGAACGAGGACGCCGACTGCTACGCCGTGCTGGGCGAACTGCACACCTGTATGACGCCGGTCGTCTCGGAGTTCAAGGACTTCATCGCCGTACCCAAGTTCAACCTGTACCAGTCGCTGCACACCGCCGTGGCCCGCGAGGACGGCCAGGTCGCGGAGGTCCTCATCCGCACGCACCAGATGCACAAGGTCGCCGAGGCCGGCGTCATCGCGCTGGGCAACCCCTACACCTCCTCCGCGGACGAACAGAGCGGCCCGGGCGCCCCCGCGGACGAGGAGCGCGTGGACCCCACCCGGCCCGGCTGGCTCTCCCGCCTCCTGGACTGGCAGGAGGCGGCGCCCGACCCCGACACCTTCTGGTCGACCCTGCGCGAGGACCTCGCCCAGGACCGCGAGATCACCGTCTACCGGCCCGACGGCGGCGCGCTCGGTCTGCCCGAGGGAGCCACCTGCGTGGACGCCGCCTACGCCCAGTACGGCGAGGACGCCCACGCCTGCATCGGCGCCCGGGTGAACGGCCGCCTGGCGACCCTCAGCACCGTCCTGCGGGACGGCGACACGGTCCAGCTCCTGATGGGCCAGGACCCCGCCTCGGAGCCCTCCCGGGAGTGGCTGGACCACGCCCACACCCCCGCCGCGCGGATCGCCATCCAGCGCTGGCTGACGACGCACCCGGCGCCCGCCGAGGACGCCGCCGCCGAATCCGCCGCAGGCCCCGAAGAGACCGCACAGCCCGTCCGGTCCGCGGCCGACGCCGCCCCGGCGGACCCGTCCGCCCCGAGCCCCGGAGCCGCGATCACCGTCGACGACCGGCCCGACGCGAACGTCCGGCTCGCCGGATGCTGCACGCCCGTGCCGCTCGACGAGGTCACCGGCTTCTCGGTGCGCGGGGGAGTGGTGACCGTGCACCGCGCCGAGTGCGCCGCCGTGGCGCGCATGGCCGCCGCGGGGCGCGAGGAGGTCGCCGTGCGCTGGGGCGACACCACCGGATGCCGGGTCACCCTGGTCGCCGAGTCGTTCGGCCGCCCCCACCTGCTCGCCGACCTCACCGAGGCCATGGCGCTCGAGGGCGCCGAGATCGTCTCCGCCACCGTCGAACCGCCGAGCCAGCAGCGGGTACGTCACACCTACACCGTCCAGCTGCCCGACGCGGCCCACCTGCCCGCCCTGCTGCGCGCCATGCGCAACGTGCCCGGCGTGTACGACGTGGGACGCGCGCAGCACCACGCGGCGGCCTCCTCCGGGACGAGGTAGCCGCCGCCACGCGCGCGTGAGCCACCCGTTCGGGTGGGCCGGGCGCGCGTCGCCGACGCGGCGCCCCCGCCCACTGGTAGCCGTGGTGCATGCTGCTCACCCCCCGCGCCCGGCTGAAGTCCGCGCTGCTCGCCTCGGCCGTGTCCGTCTGCCTCGTCGCCGCGAGCGCCCCGGCGGCCCCGCTCGGCGTCGGCGACCGTCTCTTCCCGAACCTCGGCAACCCCGGCTACGACGTCGCGTCGTACGACCTGTCCTTCACCTACTCCGGCGCCAACGACAAGCCGCTCCAGGCCGTCACCGTCATCAACGCCTGGACCACCGCCGCCCTGGACCGGATCAACCTCGACTTCGCGCACGGCAAGGTCGACTCGGTCGAGGTGGACGGCAGGCCGGCCGCCTTCACCGGCGTGGACGACGACCTGGTGATCACTCCCAGGGACACGCTGGTCCCGGGGAGCTGGATGCGCATCACCGTGCGGCACACCAGCGATCCCGTGATGAGCGGCGACCGCGACGGCGGCTGGGTCAGGACCGTGGACGGCCTCGCCATGGCCAACCAGGCGGACGCCGCCCACCTCGTCTTCCCGTGCAACGACCACCCCTCCGACAAGGCGATGTTCACCATCCGGGTGACCGCGCCGGACGCCTACACGGCCGTCGCCAACGGGCTGCCCGCCGGAGTGGAGAAGTCCGGCGGGACCACCACCTGGACGTACCGCAGCCAGCACCCCATGGCCACCGAGCTCGCCCAGGTGTCCGTGGGCCGCTCCACCGTCGTGCACCGCGAGGGCCCGCACGCGCTGCCGCTGCGCGACGTCGTGCCCACCAAGGACCGCGCCCTTCTCGAGCCCTGGCTGAAGAAGACCCCCGAACAGATCGCATGGCTGGAACGCAAGGTCGGCCCCTACCCCTTCGAGACCTACGGGCTGCTCATGGCCGACGCCTCCACCGGTTTCGAACTCGAGACGCAGACCCTGTCCCTCTTCGAGAAGGACCTCTTCACCCAGCCCGCCTACCCCAAGTGGTACATCGAGTCGATCATGGTCCACGAGCTGGCCCACCAGTGGTTCGGCGACAGCGTCTCACCGCGCACCTGGTCCGACCTGTGGCTGAACGAGGGGCACGCCACCTGGTACGAGGCGTTGTACGCGGAGGAGAAGTCGGGCCGCGCCCTGGATGCGCGCATGAAGGCGGCCTACGGCGCCTCGGACCGCTGGCGTGCCGCCGGAGGACCGCCCGCCCTGCCCAAGGCGCCGAAGCCCGGCCAGAAGATCAGCATCTTCCGCCCCAACGTGTACGACGGCGCCGCACTCGTCCTGTACGCGCTGCGCCAGGAGATCGGCCGGGCCGCGTTCGCACACCTGGAGCGCGCCTGGACGCACAACCACCGGGACTCGACGGCGAGCACGGCCGACTTCGCCCGCCTCGCCGAGAACGTCTCGGGACGCGACCTCACCCCGTTCTTCAGGGAGTGGCTCTACGGCGAGAGGACCCCGCCGATGCCGGGCCACCCGGACTGGAAGGCGACGGCCCCGGCCGTGAAGAACCCCGCCGGGAACGCTCCGAAGCCCGCCCCACAGGCCCCGCCCGCCGCGAAATAAGGCCGTGACGAGACGGGCCGTCCCGTGCGACCATCGTCGGGACGCCGCGGCACGGGCCACGGGAATCTCCCGGCCTGCTCGCGCGTTGTGCAGCATGTAGGACGCCGACTCGGCATCTCCCACGACGTAAGGATCCAATGACCTCCTCTTCTTCCGCTTCCCAGGACACCCCGCGCATGGCGCACGCCTACCCCGAAGGTCTTCGGGCCGATGCCCTGATGGAAGAGGACGTCGCCTGGAGCCACGAGATCGACGGAGAGCGGGACGGCGACCAGTTCGACCGCTCCGAGCGCGCGGCCCTGCGCCGGGTCGCCGGCCTCTCCACCGAGCTCGAGGACGTCACCGAGGTCGAGTACCGCCAGCTCCGTCTGGAGCGGGTCGTGCTCGTCGGCGTCTGGACCACGGGAACCGCGCAGGATGCGGACAACTCCCTCGCGGAGCTCGCCGCCCTCGCGGAGACCGCGGGCGCGCTCGTGCTCGACGGTGTGATCCAGCGCCGCGACAAGCCCGACGCGGCCACCTTCATCGGATCCGGCAAGGCCATGGAGCTGCGCGACATCGTCGTCGAGTCCGGCGCGGACACCGTCATCTGCGACGGTGAGCTCAGCCCCGGCCAGCTCATCGCCCTCGAAGACGTCGTCAAGGTCAAGGTCATCGACCGTACGGCCCTGATCCTCGACATCTTCGCCCAGCACGCCAAGTCCCGGGAGGGCAAGGCGCAGGTCGCGCTCGCGCAGATGCAGTACATGCTGCCGAGGCTGCGGGGCTGGGGCCAGTCGCTGTCCCGTCAGATGGGCGGCGGCAAGGGCGGCGGTCTCGCCACCCGCGGTCCCGGTGAGACCAAGATCGAGACGGACCGGCGGCGGATCCGCGAGAAGATGGCGAAGATGCGCCGGGAGATCGCGGAGATGAAGACCGGCCGCGAGATCAAGCGCCAGGAGCGCAAGCGCCACAAGGTGCCGTCCGTCGCCATCGCGGGCTACACCAACGCGGGCAAGTCCTCCCTGCTCAACCGTCTCACGGGCGCGGGCGTCCTCGTCGAGAACGCCCTGTTCGCGACCCTGGACCCGACCGTGCGCCGGGCCGAGACGCCCAGCGGCCGCCTGTACACCCTGGCGGACACGGTCGGATTCGTCCGGCACCTGCCGCACCACCTGGTCGAGGCGTTCCGCTCGACCATGGAGGAGGTCGGCGAGGCCGACCTGATCCTGCACGTGGTGGACGGCTCCCATCCGAACCCGGAGGAGCAGCTGGCCGCCGTGCGCGAGGTGGTCCGGGACGTCGGTGCCACCGGGGTGCCCGAGATCGTCGTCATCAACAAGGCGGACGCGGCCGACCCGCTGACGCTGCAGCGGCTCATGCGGGTCGAGAAGCGCTCCATCGCGGTCTCCGCCCGCACCGGCCAGGGCATCGAAGAGCTGCTCGCGCTGATCGACGACGAGCTGCCGAGGCCGTCCGTCGAGGTCGAGGCGCTGGTGCCGTACACGCACGGCAGGCTGGTCGCCCGCGCCCACGACGAGGGCGAGGTGATCTCCGCGGAGCACACGGCGGAGGGCACCCTGCTCAAGGCGCGGGTGCACGAGGAGCTGGCGGCGGAACTCGCGCCGTACCTGCCGGCGCCGGCCGCCTGACCCGATCCGCCGAACGTGCGAAGGCCCGCCCCCTGCTTGCCGCAGGGGGCGGGCCTTCGCACGCATGCGGTGCGGCGTCCGCCGGACGACCACCGCCGCTCGCTCGGGCTACCGCCCGGCGAACTTCTTGCTCACCGAGTCGTAGACGCCCTTGGCGACGTCGTTCAGTCGCGGGCCCGCGAGCCAGCCCGCGTCCACCGGACCGATCGAGGTGTTCGACACCAGCGCGGGCTTCCCGTCCGAGCCCGTGGCGACCCAGCCGCCGCCCGAGGCGCCGCCGGTCATCGTGCAGCCGATGCGGTACATCGTCGGGTCCGCGGTGCTGAGCGAGAACCGACCCGGCTTGTCCTTGCACTGGTAGAGCTTCTGCCCGTCGTAGGGCGCCGCCGCCGGGTATCCGGTCGCGGTGATGCGGCTCACTTTGGGCACCGCCGGGGCCTTGAAGTCCACCGGCAGCGCCGAACCGACCGTCTCCTCCAGGGACTTGCCGGAACCGCCCTCCTCCGGCGTCACATGGATGACGGCGTAGTCGTAGGAGGCGCCGTCGCCGCCGGTCTGGCCGCCCTGGGCGATCCACTGGTCGGAGGTCTGCGCCCAGTCGCCCCACCACACGCCGTAGGGAGCCGCCTCCTCCTTGGTCGCCGACTTCATCTGCGCGGCCGTCTTGCCGGAGTCGTTGTACGACGGGACGAACGCGATGTTCCGGTACCAGCCGCCCTTCTTGCCGGCGTGCACGCAGTGACCCGCCGTCCAGACCAGGTTGGACTTGCCCGGGTGGGCCGGGTCCCGCACGACCGTCGCCGAGCAGACCATCGTCCCCTCGGGGGAGTCGAAGAACACCTTGCCCGCCTGGGGCGCGTTGGCGTGGTACGAGGGTGAGACCGCCTTCGCCTGCACGGGCGCCGGCGTCGGGTCGGTCACTCCCTGGTCGCCGGAGAGGTCGCTGTCCTCGACGCCGCGGTCCGGGTCCTCCGCCTCTCGCATCCGGTCCGGGTCCCACAGCCCCTTGATGATCGGGTTGACGTAGTCCTGCGCCTCACGCAGCCAGTCGTCCTTGTCCCAGTTCTTCCAGGCGCCGTTCTTCCACTTGTCCAGATCGATCCCGTGCTCCTTGAGCCGGTCCTTGATGTCGTCCGGGATCGTGATCTTTCCGTCGTCGGTGGCCGACGCCGAGGCGCTCGCCCGGCCGCTCGCATCGGCGTCGCCCGAATCGCAGGCGGTCGCGGTGAGCGCGAGCACCGAGGCGAGGGCGACGGCGCTCAGCACGGGGGAAGTCCTGCGACGCGCGTTCCTCCCCCGGCGAGCGGTGGACGACGGCCGTATGGATCGCATGCTGGTACTCCCCCTGCTGTCAACGAACGTGAAGCTCCGGCCGTCCCGCAGAGTGAACCCGGCGGAACACGGTCGAACTCGATCAGACATGGCTGTAATTCGTCGAGCTCGGTTCAACTCGGCCGAAAGCAAACGGACTCGGCCACGTTCCGTCGAACTCATGGTGCTCTCACGCCGAGTTCCAACGGGTCTCACGACCGGGTGCGATGCCACCACACGATATGCCGTCGCTGTGGGGGACTTCCGACGGAACGGCAACTGTTCGGTCACAGCGGGGATCTTGAGGCAACCCGTAACCGGTCGAAGCGCCGGGGGTTGTAGCGACAGGGGCTGCCGTGGCGTCCGCCTGCGAACCGCGGGCCGGCGGGGAGCGAGGCCGTGGCCGAGCCGGCGCCCCAGGGCGTTCGTGAGCGAGCCGTCGGGCCGGGCGGCGCCACCGCCCGATCGCGGACAGCCCCCTTCCTCACCAGGAGCGACCTTGACCACCTCTGCCGACTTTGCCGCCGATCTCCTGGACCACCCCGATCCGCACACGGCGGCACAGGCCGCCGCCGTGGAGAACCTGCTGCGCTGCTGGGTGCGCGAGGCCGCCCTGTCCGCACCCGCCGACGGCCTCCTCCGGATGCCGCTGCCCGCCAGCGGAGTCGCCCTGCTGGCGCCCGTCCTCTACTGGTCCCCGACGGGCATGCACCGCTTCGGCCTCCCGCGCCTGGCGGGCGCACCCGAGCAGACCCCGCCCGTGGACGCCGTCATGGTCGCGGCGCTGCTCGCCCGCGAGGCGAACCCGGCCGCCGGCCGGACCCGCCCGCCCGGGGCGCCCGGCGAAATCCCGCCGGTCACCGTCGGCGAAGAACCGAGGTCGATCACCGCCGGCGACGCATTCCGGCCGGTCACCGCAGACAGCGAAGGGGCCGACCTCGTCGCACGGGTCGCCGACTCGGTCCGCCGTACCGCCGCCTTCATCGGCGAACGCCGGGAACGCCCCGCCGACGCTCCCGACCTGTTCCTCGCCGCCGAGCAGGCGCTGGTGCTCGGCCATCCGCTGCATCCGACCCCGAAGAGCCGGGAAGGACTCTCGGACGGTGACGCCCGCCTGTACTCGCCCGAGACACGCGGCTCGTTCCCCCTGCACTGGCTCGCCGTCGATCCGTCGGCACTGGCCACCGACTCCGCCTGGACCGAACGCGGCCGCCCGGTTCCCGCCGCCGTGCTGACGGCCCGGCTCGCCGGCCGCGGCCTACCGCTGCCCGAGGGATTCGCGGCGCTGCCGATGCACCCCTGGCAACTGCGCGAAGCGCGACGCAGGCCGGAGGTCCGCGCCCTGCTCGACGCCGGACTGCTCCGGGACCTCGGCGCGCACGGCCTGCCCTGGCACCCGACCTCCTCCGTACGCACCGTCCACCGCTCCGGCGCCGCCGCGATGCTCAAACTGTCGCTGGGACTGCGCATCACCAACTCCCGGCGCGAGAACCTCCGCAAGGAACTCCACCGCGGCGTCGAGGTGCACCGCCTCCTGCGCGCCGGGCTGGCAGGACGGTGGCGGGCCGCCCACCCCGGCTTCGACATCGTCAGGGATCCGGCCTGGCTCGCCGTCGACGGTCCGGACGGCCTCCCGCTGACAGGCCTAGACGTGGTGATCCGCCACAACCCGTTCACCCCGGCGGACGACGTCACCTGCCTCGCCGGTCTCGTCGCCCCCCGGCCGAACGGTCCGCGGACGGCCGCCGGCGCGACCGGTCCGGACCCGGCCGTCGTCCCCCGCTCGAGGCTGGCCTCGATCGTCCACCGCCTCGCACGACACACCGGTCGGACGGCCTCAGCGGTCGCCGCCGAGTGGTTCCTGCGGTACCTGGAACGGGTGGTCCGCCCCGTCCTGTGGCTCGACGGCGAGGCGGGCATCGCGCTGGAGGCGCACCAGCAGAACACCCTCCTCCTGCTGGACGCCGACGGCTGGCCCACGGGCGGCCGCTACCGAGACAACCAGGGCTACTACTTCCGCGAGTCCCGCCGCGCGGACCTCGCGGCCCGGCTGCCCGGGATCGGCGAGGCCAGCGACACCTTCGTGGCCGACGAGGTCACCGACGAGCGCTTCTGCTACTACCTGGGAATCAACAACGTCCTCGGTCTCGTGGGCGCGTTCGGTTCGCAGCGGCTCGCCGACGAACGACTGCTGCTCGCCGCCTTCCGGCGCTTCCTCACGGACGCCGCCCGCGGCCCGCGCCGGCTGCGCAGTTCGCTGCCCGCGCGGCTGCTCGACTCGCCGGTGCTGCGCTGCAAGGCCAACCTGCTGACGCGGCTGCACGGCCTCGACGAACTCGTCGGACCGGTGGACACCCAGTCCGTCTACGTCACCGTCCCCAATCCGCTGCGTGCCTGAGCCGGGCGAGTCCGCCGTCCGCCCGCTGCCGTCCGCCGCCGGCCGCCTGCCGCCTGCCGTGCGTCCGTGCGTCCGTCCGTACGAGAGGAGATCGCGTGCGGTCCCCCGAGACCGGAACCGAAGTCCGTCCCCTCCTCTTCCCCGCCGCCGACGCCGACCCCGGCCGCGGCCTCGGTGACTGGGGGATCGCCAGGGGGCCCGTGGGCGCGTTCCGTCTCGTCCCCGTGCGCCTCGACCGGGACCTGTCCCTCGTCGGCCGGTGGATGAACGACCCCGCCGTCGCGGCCTTCTGGGAACTGTCGGGACCCCACCGCGTCACCGCGCGACACCTGCGCGGACAACTCGCCGGCGACGGGCGCAGCGTCCCGTGCCTGGGCGTGCTCGACGGGCGGCCCATGAGCTACTGGGAGATCTACCGTGCCGATCTCGATCCCCTGGCAGGCCACTATCCGGCCCGGCCGTACGACACCGGCATCCACCTGCTCATCGGCCGTCCCGCCGACCGGGGGCGAGGGCTCGGGAGCCTGCTCCTGCGCGCCGTCGCCGATCTCGTCCTGGCCGGCCTGCCCGCCTGTGCCCGGGTGGTGGCCGAGCCCGACCTGCGCAACGTTCCGTCCGTCGCCGCGTTCCTGAGCGCCGGATTCCGGTACTGCGCCGAGCTGGATCTTCCCGCCAAACGGGCCGCCCTCATGGTCCGGGACCGGAGTGTGCGTGATCTGCTGTGAGCCCCCTCGCCGGTTCGCGCCGGTCGTACCCGTCCACCCTCGTCCACACCCTCGACACCGATCTTCGGCATTCTTTCGCGGTCAGGTCTGGTCATTAGATGATCACCAAGTGGTCGTTCCCCACGTCGACCCGCTCACCTTCGGCCGCCTCACCTACCCGGAGCGAGAGGACGCCGTCTTGATCACCTCTCTCCCGTCCGCCTCGATCGCCCGATTGTCAGTGCCGCGCCGTAGGGTGGTCGCGCTATGACGAAGCCCTCACTCCCCGAACTCCTGCATGCCGCCGTCGCCGCCGTCGGCGGCACGGAGCGCCCCGGCCAGGTGACCATGGCCGAAGCCGTCGCCGAGGCGATCGACGACGGCTCCCATCTGCTGGTCCAGGCCGGCACCGGCACCGGTAAGTCGCTCGGCTACCTCGTGCCCGCGCTCGCCCACGGAGAGCGCGTCGTGGTGGCGACCGCCACCCTGGCCCTGCAGCGCCAGCTCGTGGAGCGGGACCTGCCGCGCACGGTCGAGGCGCTGCACCCGCTGCTGCGCCGCCGCCCGGAGTTCGCGATGCTCAAGGGCAGATCGAACTACCTGTGTCTGCACCGACTTCACGAAGGCGTCCCGCAGGACGAGGAGGAGGGCCTCTTCGACCAGTTCGAGGCCGCCGCGCCCACCAGCAAGCTGGGCCAGGACCTCCTGCGGCTGCGGGACTGGTCGGACGAGACCGAGTCCGGTGACCGCGACGATCTGACGCCGGGCGTGTCCGACCGGGCGTGGGCGCAGATCTCGGTCTCCTCCCGGGAGTGCCTGGGCGCGACGAAGTGCGCGTACGGAGCCGAGTGCTTCGCCGAGATGGCCCGCGAGCGCGCCAAACTGGCCGAGGTGGTCGTCACCAACCACGCCCTGCTCGCCATCGACGCCATCGAGGGCGCTCCCGTTCTTCCGCAGCACGAGGTGCTGATCGTCGACGAGGCCCACGAGCTGGTCTCGAGGGTCACCGGCGTCGCCACGGGCGAACTCACCCCCGGCCAGGTCAACCGGGCGGTGCGCCGGGCGGCCAAGCTGGTCGACGAGAAGGCCGCCGACCAGCTGCAGACGGCCGCCGAGGGCTTCGAGCGGCTGATGGAACTGGCGCTGCCCGGCCGTCTGGAGGAGGTCCCGGAGGATCTCGGCTACGCGCTCATGGCGCTGCGCGACGCCGCGCGGACCGTCATCTCCGCCATCGGCTCGACCCGCGACAAGTCCGTCCAGGACGAGGACGCGGTCCGCAAGCAGGCGCTGGCCTCGGTCGAGTCGGTGCACGACGTGGCGGAGCGGATCACCAACGGGTCCGAGTGGGACGTCGTGTGGTACGAGCGGCACGACCGCTTCGGCGCGTCGCTGCGCGTCGCCCCGATGTCGGTCTCGGGTCTGCTGCGGGAGAAGCTCTTCACGGACCGCTCCGTCACCCTCGCTTCGGCGACGTTGAAGCTGGGCGGTGACTTCAACGGAGTGGGCGCTTCGATGGGGCTGGCACCGGAGGGCACGCAGGGGGACGACGTCCCGCAGTGGAAGGGCATCGACGTCGGCTCGCCCTTCGACTACCGCAAGCAGGGCATCCTCTACGTCGCCAAACACCTCGCGCGCCCCGCACGGGACGGCGACCGGGCCGACATGCTCGACGAGCTGACCGAACTGATCCAGGCAGCCGGCGGCCGCACCCTCGGCCTCTTCTCCTCCATGCGTGCGGCCCAGCTCGCCGCCGAGGAACTGCGCGTGCGCATCCCCGAGTTCCCGATCCTCCTCCAGGGCGAGGAGACGCTGGGCGAGCTGATCAAGAACTTCTCGGCGGATCCGCAAACCTGTCTGTTCGGCACCCTGTCGCTCTGGCAGGGCGTCGACGTCCCCGGCCCCAGTTGCCAGCTCGTCGTCATGGACAAGATCCCGTTTCCGCGCCCGGACGACCCCCTCATGAGCGCGCGCCAGAAGGCGGTGGAGGAAGCCGGAGGCAACGGCTTCATGGCGGTGGCGGCCACGCACGCGGCACTGCTCATGGCTCAGGGGGCGGGCCGCCTCGTCCGGGCGTCGGGGGACCGCGGGGTCGTCGCCGTCCTGGACCAGCGGCTGGCGACGGCCCGCTACGGCAGCTATCTCAAGGCGTCCCTGCCCGACTTCTGGTACACCACGGACCCCCAGCAGGTCCGCAGGTCTCTGTCGGCGATCGACGCCAAGGCGAAGCAGACGGAGGCAGAAAAGGCGCAGGCGGGGCCGGAGCCGGAACAGACGGAGCCGCAACAGACGGAGGCGGAGCCGGAGTAGACCCGGGCGGGCGGCCGAGGACGCCCGGGCCCCTTGAGGGTCCGGGCGCAGCACAGGGCCCCGGAACCGGCGCAGGGATCCCGGGGCCCAGTCAGGGGGACGGGAAGGGCCCGTCCGCCGCCGTGCTCAGACGCGGCGGAGTACGGCCACCACCTTGCCGAGGATCGTCGCGTCGTCGCCGGGGATCGGCTCGTAGGCGGCGTTGTGGGGGAGCAGCCACACATGGCCGTCCTCGCGCTTGAAGCGCTTCACGGTCGCCTCGCCGTCGAGCATCGCGGCCACGATGTCGCCGTTCTCCGCGACGGGCTGGCGGCGCACGGTGACCCAGTCGCCGTCGCAGATCGCCGCCTCGATCATCGAGTCGCCGACGACCTTCAGCACGAACAGCTCGCCGTCTCCGACCAGCTGCCTGGGGAGCGGGAAGACGTCCTCCACCGACTCCTCGGCGAGGATCGGACCGCCGGCGGCGATGCGGCCGACGAGCGGGACGTATGACGCGGCGGGCTTGCCGGCGGTGTCCGTGGGCTGCACCGAGGCCGCCTGGTCGGAGCCCCGTACCTCGTACGCGCGCGGGCGGTGCGGGTCACGGCGCAGGAAGCCCTTGCGCTCCAGTGCCATCAGCTGGTGTGCGACCGACGAGGTGCTGGACAGGCCGACCGCCTGGCCGATCTCCCGCATCGACGGGGGGTACCCGCGCCGCTGTACGGAATCCCTGATGACCTCGATCACCCTGCGCTGCCGGTCCGTGAGTCCCGAGCTGTCCGCGCGGATCCCTGGAGGTCGGCCCGGCAGGGAACGCTTGTGTCCCTCGGGATTCATGGCTTCGTTCATCGCATGCACCGGCTCGAGTCGGCCCTGGGAGCGGTCCTGGGCGGTGATGGTGGCACTGTCTGCGGTGGTGGTCACGTCGGCCCCTCTCGGTTGTCTCCCTGCTGGACAACGGTAGTGGCTTTCGAAAGGTTGCGCCAAACACACGTTCGAGTGAAAAAGCGTGTATCGCCTGACTTGATCACGTGTCGGGGTGTATGGCTGACGCGGGTTCTCCCCGGCGGTGGGGCGAGGTCCCGTCGTACCCGTTGTTGTAGTCTTCACCGCCGTAGCCGACGACCCTGTGAGGCGGGGCCCAGTCTGCCATCAGGCCCCCCGTGGATCAGGAAACGGGCCCCGCCCTGCGCGAGAGCCCCACCGCTCCTCCTCGTGGCGCTCACGGTATCGACGCACGGGCCTCGCCGGTGCGACCGTACGGGCACGCGCGCGAGGGTCAGCCGTGCGGCCACCCCTGCTCCGGGACGCGCAACGGTCGCGCGCATACGCGTGTGCGCGCGGGCCCGGCGGGCATCCGGAGGGGCGGTCCGCGCGGGTGGTTTCGGGTGCTCGGCGTGACCGTCGAAACGCGTGCGGTGACATCGCCGGCGCGACACGCGATGCGGCCTGGTTGTATGAGCCAATCCCTACATCTAGTGGTTGGATTACGGCAGCGGCCCAGAAGTTGTGGTCCTCGGTGTCTTCGGATGCTCATGGATGACCTATGCTTGGGGCTGCTTCGAGGGGCCCGTGAGGCCTGGCGAGGCCATGGAGTCTGCTGTGAGGAGGGTTGGAGTTCATGCACTGCCCCTTCTGCAGGCACCCCGACAGCCGTGTCGTCGACAGCCGGACCACGGACGACGGCACGTCGATCCGTCGGCGTCGCCAGTGCCCCGACTGCTCCCGTCGTTTCACGACCGTGGAGACGTGCTCGCTGATGGTGGTCAAGCGGTCCGGGGTCACCGAACCGTTCAGCCGCACGAAGGTCATCAACGGCGTGCGCAAGGCATGCCAGGGGCGGCCGGTCACCGAGGACGCGCTCGCCCAGCTCGGCCAGCGGGTCGAGGAGGCGGTGCGGGCCACCGGAAGCGCCGAGTTGACCACCCATGACGTGGGGCTGGCCATACTCGGTCCGTTGCAGGAACTCGACCTTGTCGCCTATCTGCGCTTCGCCTCCGTCTACCGGGCGTTCGACTCGCTCGAGGACTTCGAGGCCGCCGTCGCGGAACTCAGGCGCGGACCGGGAGGGTTCGACGCGGACGACGACGACCGCGCGGACGACGCCCTGGCCGAGGACGACACAGGAGCCGTCACGGGGAGCCGGGAGGACGGCGGCGGGCCGGCAGGGACCGTGCAGGTCCCCGAGCCCGCACACGCCACCGACTGACCGACGCGCCGGGCCCGGACTCGAGAGAGCGGGCGGCCGGTGCGGCGGCGGACGAAGACCTGCTGTGGGCGACGGCGCGTGGACGCCCGCAGCACCAGACAGAACAACGTGTCACGGGAACAACGTGGCATTTCAGGGCGTTTTCGCCCGCAGAGGGAGGCGGCATGACAGAGACGGCGAGCGGTCCGGCACGAGGTTCCCGAGCCAAGGGGGCCAAGACCAAGGGCCTGCGTATCGAGCGCGTCCACACCACCCCCGGAGTTCATCCGTACGACGAGGTGGTCTGGGAGCGCCGTGACGTCGTCATGACCAACTGGCGCGACGGCTCGGTCAACTTCGAGCAGCGTGGCGTCGAGTTCCCCGACTTCTGGTCGGTGAACGCGGTCAACATCGTCACCAGCAAGTACTTCCGGGGCGCCGTCGGCACCCCGCAGCGCGAGACCGGGCTCAGGCAGCTGATCGACCGCATCGTGAAGACGTACCGGAAGGCCGGCGAGGACCACAGCTACTTCGCATCTCCCGCCGACGCCGAGATCTTCGAGCACGAGCTGGCCTACGCCCTCCTGCACCAGATCTTCAGCTTCAACAGCCCCGTCTGGTTCAACGTGGGCACCCCGCAGCCCCAGCAGGTCTCCGCCTGCTTCATCCTGTCCGTCGACGACTCCATGGAGTCGATCCTCGACTGGTACAAGGAAGAGGGCATGATCTTCAAGGGCGGCTCCGGCGCCGGCCTGAACCTCTCCCGCATCCGCTCCTCCAAGGAGCTCCTCTCCTCGGGCGGCAACGCCTCCGGCCCGGTCTCCTTCATGCGCGGCGCCGACGCCTCCGCCGGCACCATCAAGTCCGGCGGCGCCACCCGTCGCGCGGCCAAGATGGTCGTCCTCGACGTGGACCACCCGGACGTCGAGGACTTCATCGCCACCAAGGTGAAGGAGGAGGAGAAGATCCGCGCCCTGCGCGACGCGGGCTTCGACATGGACCTCGGCGGCGACGACATCACGTCCGTCCAGTACCAGAACGCCAACAACAGCGTCCGTGTGAACGACGAGTTCATGACGGCCGTCGAGAACGGCACCGAGTTCGGTCTGCGCGCCCGGATGACCGGCGAGATCATCGAGAAGGTCGACGCCAAGGCGCTCTTCCGCAAGCTCGCCGAGGCCGCGTGGGCCTGCGCCGACCCGGGTATCCAGTACGACGGTGTGATCAACAACTGGCACACCTGCCCGGAGTCCGGCCGGATCACCGCGTCGAACCCGTGCAGCGAGTACATGCACCTGGACAACACGTCCTGCAACCTCGCCTCGCTGAACCTGATGAAGTTCCTCAAGGACGACAGCAAGGGCCACCAGTCCTTCGACGCCGACCGCTTCCAGAAGGTCGTCGAGCTCGTCATCACCGCGATGGACATCTCCATCTGCTTCGCGGACTTCCCGACGCAGAAGATCGGCGAGAACACGCGCGCGTTCCGCCAGCTCGGCATCGGCTACGCCAACCTCGGCGCCCTGCTGATGGCGACCGGCCACGCCTACGACTCGGACGGCGGCCGCTCCCTGGCCGGCGCCATCACGTCCCTGATGACCGGCACGGCCTACCGCCGCTCCTCCGAACTGGCCGCGGTCGTCGGCCCGTACGACGGCTACGCCCGCAACGCCGACGCCCACAACCGCGTCATGAAGCAGCACTCCGACGCCAACGCCACGGCCGTCCGCATGGACGACCTGGACACCCCGGTGTGGGCCGCCGCCACGGAGGCCTGGCAGGACGTGCTGCGCCTCGGTGAGAAGAACGGCTTCCGCAACTCGCAGGCGTCCGTGCTCGCCCCGACCGGCACCATCGGCCTGGCGATGTCCTGCGACACCACCGGCGTCGAGCCCGACCTCGCCCTGGTCAAGTTCAAGAAGCTGGTCGGCGGCGGCTCGATGCAGATCGTCAACGGCACCGTTCCGCAGGCCCTGCGCCGCCTGGGCTACCAGGAGGAGCAGATCGAGGCGATCGTCGCCCACATCGCCGAGAACGGCAACGTGATCGACGCCCCCGGTCTCGCGCACGAGCACTACGAGGTGTTCGACTGCGCCATGGGCGAGCGCGCCATCTCCCCGATGGGCCACGTCCGCATGATGGCTGCGATCCAGCCGTGGATCTCCGGCGCCATCTCCAAGACGGTCAACATGCCGGAGACGGCGACCGTCGAGGAGGTCGAGGAGATCTACTTCGAGGCCTGGAAGCTCGGCGTCAAGGCCCTCGCCATCTACCGTGACAACTGCAAGGTCGGCCAGCCCCTCTCCGCGAAGACCAAGGAGAAGGAGAAGACCGAGGTCACGGAGAAGGCCGAGGAAACGATCCGCGCCGCGGTCGAGAAGGTCATCGAGTACCGCCCGGTCCGCAAGCGGCTGCCCAAGGGCCGTCCCGGCATCACGACCTCGTTCACGGTCGGCGGCGCCGAGGGCTACATGACCGCCAACTCCTACCCGGACGACGGTCTCGGCGAGGTCTTCCTGAAGATGTCCAAGCAGGGCTCGACCCTCGCCGGAATGATGGACGCCTTCTCCATCGCGGTCTCGGTCGGCCTCCAGTACGGCGTGCCGCTGGAGACCTACGTCTCGAAGTTCACCAACATGCGCTTCGAGCCGGCCGGCATGACCGACGACCCGGACGTGCGGATGGCGCAGTCGATCGTCGACTACATCTTCCGGCGTCTGGCACTCGACTTCCTGCCGTTCGAGACGCGTTCCGCGCTCGGCATCCACTCCGCCGAGGAGCGCCAGCGCCACCTGGAGACCGGTTCGTACGAGCCGACCTTCGAGGAGGAGAACGTGGACGTCGAGGGTCTGGCCCAGTCGGCCCCGCGTCCGACGGACCTCAAGGCCGTCGCCACGCCGAAGGCCGAGGTCGAGGCCGTCGAGCCCGCCCCGAAGCAGGTCCACACCAGCGCCGAACTGGTGGAGATGCAGCTGGGCATCCAGGCCGACGCCCCGCTCTGCTTCTCCTGCGGCACGAAGATGCAGCGCGCGGGTTCCTGCTACATCTGCGAGGGCTGCGGATCCACGAGCGGCTGCAGCTGACGCCGGACGTCCGCTGGAACTGATCCAGCTCGTCAGGGCGGTGGAGTCGATGTCCGGCTCCGCCGCCCTCGGCGTTCCCCGGGCCCGGGCGTTCCCCGGAGTCCGGGGCATTCCCGAGCCCGGCGACGGTCAGGAGCGGCGCATCCGGCCCATGATCCGGGTGAACTCCGACGGGTCGTCCTCGAAGCCCTGGACGCCGGAGTGGAAAGACCAGCTGTCGGACGACTCCCGGACGAACTCCGCGACCGTCGCCGCCGTCGCGCCGAGGACGTCGCCGAAGCCGTTCTCGTCCAGGACGGTGTAGCCCTCCCTTATCCGGAAGGCGGGGTTCAGCACGCTGACGAACGTCCGGGATTCCTGGATCTGCTGGATGACCACGCCGATGACCACGCGCGCGTACCGCGCGTCCAGGCGGTCGAGTTCCAGCGTCATGACCTCGTCCCAGCCGAAGCCCTTGCCGTCCTTGCTGTCCCGGTTGAGATAGATGGTGCCGTCGGGGGAGCGGCTGTCGAAGTGCACGACGTAGGCCGGTTCACCCTGCGGGTCGCTCGTCAGATATGTCGCGGCCACGATGTCCAGGTCGGTCGGCGGCCGGCCTGCCGGGCTCGGGTCCCACTTGAGCGACATCTCGATCTTGCGGATGCCCTTGTTGAGTCCGCTCACCGGACTTCCCCTCCCCGTTTCCCCGTCTTGCTCGTCGTCACCCCGAACTGCTCGGCCGCCAGGGCCGGTTGTCCATCCTGCCACGGGGGCGTGCGCCGTCGCAGGCCTGCTCTCTTCCGGAGCGTGACCAACGCCACGCTCCCTGGCCTTACCATGGCGCGGTGCTGGTCAAGTGGATTCGCTGCACCGTGGTGGACCGCCGCGGTTTCGAACGGGGACAGCGAAAGTGGGCGGGGCTTCTGGGGGAGCCGGGATTCAGGGGACAGGGCGGGGGCTGGAGCAGGGCACGGCCCTCCGTCGCGCATGTCTTCGCCTTCTGGGAGAGCCGTGCCTTCTACGACTCCTTCATGGCCCGTTCGCACGACCGGCTGGCGACCGCCCAGGCGGGCACGTTCAGGGACGCCCAGGCGCGGCTGTTCGACCACCGCTTCGACGTGAAAACGGGTTTCGAGCCCCGCTTCACCGACTCCGACGTGGTGCGGGTGGCCCTGTGCCGCGTCCACGAGGAACGCGCCGAGCACTTCACTCTGATGCAGGAGAAGGTCTGGAACCCGGCCATGGCCGGCTCCCCGGGCATGATCCGGGGCATGTTCGCCGAGGCGCCCGGCCACGAGTTCCTGGTGCTGTCGATGTGGCGCTCACAGGCCGAGCACGGCAAGTACCGCACCGAGCGGGTGGAGCGGCTCGCCCTCCGTGCACAGACGGAGGCGGACATCGCCTCCCTCACCGGTGACATCGTCGAACTCGAGCCTGGCTGGACGGTCTGACCCGGGTCCCAGGGGTGGGGAAGGTGCGCCGCCGCGCGTCCTCCGGCACGGGATCGGTGTGACCTACGCCGTATGGAGGCCGCCGGAGTGCTCGATCGGGGGTCGGTCGATCTAGGGTCTTGGCATGGCACGACCACGGCGCATCGTCCTTGTCCGGCACGGCGAGTCGACGGGCAATGTCGATGACACCGTCTACGAGCGAGAACCCGATCATGCCCTGGGCCTGACGGAGCGGGGCCGCCGGCAGGCGGAGAAGACGGGAGAGCACCTGCGGGAGGTCTTCGGCCGCGAGCGGGTCAGCGTGTACGTCTCCCCCTACCGGCGTACGCACGAGACCCTCCGGGCCTTCCACCTCGACCCCGAGCTCATACGCGTACGGGAGGAGCCCCGGCTGCGCGAGCAGGACTGGGGGAACTGGCAGGACCGCGACGACGTCCAGTTGCAGAAGACGTACCGGGACGCCTACGGACACTTCTTCTATCGCTTCGCGCAGGGGGAGAGCGGAGCGGACGTGTACGACCGCGTGGGCGGCTTCCTGGAGAGCCTGTTCCGCAGCTTCGAGGCCCCCGACCACCCTCCGAACGTGCTTCTCGTGACGCACGGGCTGGCGATGCGGCTGTTCTGCATGCGCTGGTTCCACTGGACGGTCGCCGACTTCGAGTCGCTCGCCAATCCCGGGAACGCCGAGACGCGGATGCTCGTTCTCGGCGAGGACGGCAAATACACCCTCGACCTGCCGTTCAACCGCTGGCGGGAGCCGGAGCCGTACGGAATCACCGGAGATAGAGTGGCGGAGAGATGACAGCCGATTCCTCGCCCGCAGTGCGTTTCGACCGGGCCCTCGCAAGTCTGCGCGGTCTCGTCGTGGGCGACGCGCTGGGCTCGCAGTTCTTCGTTCCGGTGAACTTCCCCCTGCTCCAGCGCCGCGAGCTGCCGCCCGGACCGTGGCAGTGGACGGACGACACCGAGATGGCGTGCTCCGTCGTCGCCGTCCTGGCCGCGCACCACCGCATCGACCAGGACGTCCTGGCCCGCTCCTTCGCCGAGCACCACGACTTCGACCGCGGATACGGTCCTGCCGTCAACCGACTGCTGCGGCTCGTCAGGGAGGGTGCGGACTGGCGTGAGCTGTCGGCCGCCCTGTTCAGCGGACAGGGTTCCTGGGGCAACGGCGCCGCGATGCGCGTCGCCCCGCTCGGCGCCTGGTACGCGGACGACCCGGAGCAGGCGACCCATCAGGCCGAGATCTCCGCCTATCCCACGCATCAGCACCGGGAGGCCGTGGTCGGGGCCATGGCCGTCGCCGCGGCCGCCGCGCTGGCAGCCGCGCCCGGAGGCCCGCCCAGCGCCGAGGCGCTGCTGGACGGCGTCGTCGCCCTCGTGCCGAAGAGCGCCGTCGGCGCCGGGCTGCGCCGCGCCCGGGACATGCTCGACTACGCCGACGCGGGCACCGTGGCGGCCGTCCTCGGCTGCGGACGGCGTACGTCCGCCCATGACACCGTCCCGTTCGCGCTCTGGTCGGCCGCCCGCGCCCTCGGCGACTTCGAGACGGCGTTCTGGACGACCGCGCAGGTCGGCGGGGACGTGGACACGACCTGCGCGATCGTGGGCGGCATCCTGGCCGGCGGGAAGGCGGGGACGCCTCCGGCCGCGTGGACGGGGCAGGTCGAGGCGTTTCCGGAGTGGCTGCCCGGCAGCGCGTGACGAGGCGGGTGCTCGCCACCGCGTGACTCTGCGGGTGCTGCGGGTGCTCGCACCGAGGGTCGTGCGGTGTCTGTCCGTCACCGTGTGGCGTCGGGCGCGTGGCGCCGCGACCGCGAGACGTCCGGTGGGTCTCGCCGTGCGGCGCCCGTGTGCGGCGTCTTCGTCCGGCGGACCTCCCCCGGCATGACGAAGACCCTCCGTACTCGGTGAGAACTCTGCGTGTCGGACGGGAACTCTGTGTGACCGGCCGGCGTTGTCCGGATATCGCCGCGTGATGTGTGCGAAGCCCAGGGCGTGAGGTCCGCGAAGTCCGCGGCGGAGCGCGGGCGGGACGGCGCGGGGCCGGGGAATGATCCAGGGGGTGGGTATGAGGTTCGTGCTGCTGATGCTGTTCGTGATCACGTCGTCGGCCCGGGGCCGCCGACAGGGCCGCCTCCGGGGCGTCCGTCGCTGCGCCGTGGCAGGCGGTGCCGCTCCCGGGGCGGCCCCTACGGGCGTACGGTCACCCCATGGTCGGGCCCGCCGTACCCGACAGCGCTTCCAGGTCGCTCTTGCGGACCCGGATCACGAAGAAGGCCGTCACCAGAGCGAGCACGGCCATGGCGGCGGCCGGCACGAACGCCGTCGAGATGCCGTGGGCGAGCACCTCGTGTCCCCAGGGGGCGGGGAGCTGGTGCGTTGCGGCGAAATCGGCCTTCTGCGCCGGGGTGCCGTCGGCGAGGAAGCGGGGCAGCTGCTTCTCCGCCTCGTCCTTGCTCGCGGACCCGAAGACGGTCGTCAGGATGGACAGTCCCAGCGAGCCGCCGACCTGTTGCGTGGCGTTGAGCAGCCCGGAAGCCGCGCCCGCCTCGTGTGGGGCGACGCCGGAGACCGCTGTGACGGTGACCGTCACGAAGTTGAGCCCCATGCCGAAGGCGAAGACCAGCATGGGCCCGAGCACTCCGCCGGCGTAGGAGCTGTCCGGGGTGATGAACGCCTGCCAGGTGAGTCCGATCGCCACCAGCGCGGACCCGGCGAGCATGAACGGTTTGGGGCCGAGCACCGGCAGGAAGCGCTGCGACAGACCCGCGCCCGTCGCGATGGCGACGGTGACAGGAAGGAAGGCCAGACCGGCCTTGATCGGGCTGTACCCCAGGATGTTCTGCACGAAGAGCACGATGTAGAAGAACATGCCGAACATGGCGGCAGCGAGGCTCAGCATGATCACGTACGTGCCGGAGCGGTTGCGGTCGGCGAACATCTTCAGCGGGGTGATCGGCTCCTTGGCCCGCATCTCGGTGAACACGAAGCCGACCAGCAGGATCGCCGCGGCCGCGAACGCGCCGAGGGTCAGGCCGTCCCGCCAGCCTTCCTCGGCCGCGCGGATGAAGGCGTAGACCAGGGAGGCCATTCCGGCCGTCGACGTCAATGCGCCCGCGACGTCGAAGCGACCGGGATGACGCTCGGACTCGTTGATGTACAGCGGCGCGACGGCGGCGATCAGCACCCCGATGGGCACGTTCACGAACAGCACCCAGCGCCAGTCGAGCCACTCGGTGAGCATGCCGCCCGCGAGCAGCCCGATCGCTCCGCCGCCCGCGGAGACGGCCGCGAAGACGCCGAAGGCCCGGTTGCGCTCGGGCCCCTCGGGGAACGTCGTGGTGATCAGCGCCAGGGAGGTGGGCGACGCGATGGCGCCGCCGACGCCTTGCAGGGCCCGTGCGGCCAGCAACTGCCAGGGCTCCTGGGCCAGTCCGCCCAGGAGCGAGGCGAAGGTGAAGATCAGGATGCCGGCCATGAAGGCCCGGCGCCGGCCGAGGATGTCGCCCGCTCGGGCGCCGAGCAGCAGCAGTCCGCCGAAGGTGAGCGTGTAGGCGCTGACCACCCAGGTGAGGTCGGTGGTGCTGAACTTGAGCGCGTCTTGAATGTGCGGGAGTGCGATGTTCACAATCGTCGCGTCGAGTACCACCATGAGTTGGCAGGCCGCGATGACGGTGAGCGCGATGCCGGGGTGTCCCGCCCGGCGGGCCGCTCCCGGTTTCTGCTTCTGGATCAGCTGAGAGGTCGTCACTATGGGTCCCCCACAAGAGCGTTAGTGAACGCTGGCGTTCACTGGCGCGTCAACGGTAGTGAGTCCTCGGTAGTGAACGCAAGCGTTCACTCGCGGCGTCGCCCCAGCGGCGTGTCCCCCGTCGGGGTCCCGCAGGACCCCACCGGCCCGGCCTCGCTCCACCCCGCTCCCCGCTCACCTGCAGTTCCTGCTTCGCCCGCGGTCCCTGCTTCGCCCGCAATCCCCGCTCCTACTGCTCGCTGGAGACAGTCAGATGGTTACTTCGCGCTGGACGGCCGCCCCCGCTCAGGCTGCCTCCCCCCGCCGGCGCGGCGCCGTGCTCGAACGTGCGATTCTCGATGCCGCGCTGGATCAACTGGGCACGGTCGGCTGGAACGGCCTCACGATGGAGAAAGTCGCGGCCGGCGCTCAGACCGGCAAAGCGGCCGTCTACCGTCGCTGGCCTTCCAAGGAGGACCTGGTCGCCGACGCCCTGCGGGCCGGACTGCCCAGGTTCGACGGCGTTCCGGACCTGGGCAGTGTGCGGGCGGACCTGGTGGCCCTGTGCCGGACCGCGCGGGACGCGATGTACTCCCGTCCTGGTTTCGCGCTGCGCTCGCTGATTCACGAATGCGATCCGTCCCAGGCGGGACGCTTCCAGGCCCTGATCCTCGAGGGCGTGGTGGAGCCCACCGTCGCGCTCCTGCATGAGGTGATCGGTCGGGGAATCGAAAGGGGGGAGGTGCGGCCCGACGCCGCGAACGGCTACGTCTTCGACGTCATCCCGGCAGTCATGATGTACCGCTCCAAGATGTGCTCATGCGAATGGAACGACCGTGATCTCGACGAGATGATCGACCAGCTCATGTTGCCGCTGCTGCGGCCGGACGCGTCCTGAACGGCGGTGCGGCGACGCCGGAACCGGGCGATGCCGCTGCCCGGCGACGGCCGGGCGGACCGGGGGTGTCGCACCGGGATCCGGTCGGCGTAACCTAAGGACGCCATGCCGTACGAACCGCCTACTCACACCGTCGAGCGCTCCCTTCGCGCCACGACCGGAGCGAAGATCATTGCCGGTGTCGACGAGGTGGGCCGCGGCGCCTGGGCCGGACCCGTCACCGTCTGCGCGGCGGTCACCGGGCTACGCCGACCGCCCGCGGGTCTCACCGACTCCAAACTGCTCACCCTCAAGCGGCGCACCGCGCTCTCCGCGGTGCTGCTCGACTGGGTGACGTCGCACGCCCTCGGGCACGCCTCCCCGGAGGAGATCGACGATCTGGGGATGACCGCCGCGCTACGGCTCGCCGCCGGACGCGCGCTGGACGCTCTTCCGGTCCGGCCGGACGCGGTCATCCTCGACGGGAAGCACGACTATCTCGGCGCTCCGTGGCAGGTCCGCACGGTGATCAAGGGTGACCGGTCGTGCGTGGCGGTCGCGGCGGCCTCGGTGATCGCCAAGGTGCAGCGCGACAAAATGATGGCCGAACTGGGCAACGAACATGCAGACTTCGGCTTTGCGGACAACGCCGGTTATCCGTCGCCCGTGCACAAGGCCGCACTGGAGGAGCGGGGCCCCACCCCGTACCACCGGTTGTCGTGGGCGTATCTTGATGCGCTGCCCCAGTGGCGGCACCTCAAGAAGGCCCGCAGCTGGGCGGAAGGAAGCGCTCCGGAGATCGAAGGCCAGCTCGGCTTCGACTTCTGACGACTCCGGTCGCACTGATGTGCCACCCGCTGGCGCGTGTCGTGCCAACGTTTGATAAATAACAGCTCATGCCTCTCATTCCCGAGGAGCCTCAGATTCACGAGAGTGCCCAGGGTCCCCGCGCGACTCCGGCCAGCGGCCGCACCGCGCCGACCCCTCGCCCTGTACCCGGACCCCGTCCCGCGGCTCCGTCGCGTCCCGGTCGTCCCGGACCCCTCCGGCCCACGCCGCCGGCGCAGCGCGCGCCGCGTGACGGGGCAGTCAAGCCCGGGCCGCCGGCCCCGGCTTCCCCGGCCGCCGCGTCCACTTCGGCGGCACCGCAGGTCCAGTTGATCCCGGCTTCGGCCGAGGGTGCGCTGGACGCCGCCGAGGAGGCTGTGGACCTCCTCCTGGACTCGGGCCGCGCCCCGGGGGACGTGCTGGTGATCACCACCGGCGAGCAGCATCCCTGGGCGGCCCACGAGCTCTCCTTCGGTGATGCCCCGTACTGGGCGCAGCACGACGCGGGCGACGACGTCTTCTACGCCGACGCCGCCGCGGCGGGCCGTGCGGGCGGGCGTCCGGTGGTCGTGGTCGCCGTCAACGGCGGCGCCGACACGGTGGCCCCGGCGCTGACGCTGGCCCGTGCCCGGGCCGGTGCCCTGCTGATCTGCTGCGGCGACCCCCAGCAGATCAACGCGGTGCTGGGCGCGGGCGTCTGATCCGCTCTGCGGCCCCACGGCATCCCGGCGCGCGCCGAGTGCACGGGGGTGCGCCCCGAGCGGGTGCCGCTTGCACAGAGGCGTCGTCCTGCGACGCCTCTGTGGTGTGTCCGCAGCGCCGGCTCCACCCTCGGCCGATCGCATGAACTTCGCCCGGCGCCGAGGCTGATCCGGACACCGGCGTCAGGCGGTCCTGAGGGCGGCGGCCGGTGATCCCGCGGCAGGCGGGCCCATGGCCCCGCACCGGGCGACCGGGGTCCCGCGCCGAACGGTCGCCCTCGGGGGGCGGCCGTTCGTGCGTCAGCGGGCGGCAGCGCGGCGCAGTACCTCCGAGGCGGCGCCGCCGGTCCGCGGCAGCGGGGGCGGCGCCTCGGAGAGCGCGAACGGCTCGGGGGCCGACTCCGCGTTGGGCCGGCGGCCGCCCCGGCCCTCGCCGAGGACCTGCCAGCCGTCCCGGGTCAGCGTGATGTACGCCCCGCAGCGCAGCCCGTGCAGCGTGCAGGCGTCCCGCAGGCCCCACATCCACGCGCCGTCCTCCTCCGTCCAGCGCGCGTCGCCGTCACGGCAGTAGAGCAGCACGGCCGTGCGCACCGGGGTGCGGCGCCGCAGGTCGTGCGGGATGACCCGGCGTAGCTGGGCGAGCAGCGCGTTGCGGTACATCCAGCCGTCGGTCGACGCCTGGCGGCGGGTGAACGAGGCGCTGGCCCGCACCCTCTCGTCCGGGTCGAGCACGGCCACGATCGCGGTGGCCGGTCCCGGCCGGTGCCGAGAGTGCAGCCCGCTGACGACCTCCCGCGGACTGCGCAGCAGCGGGATTCCGGCCGAGGCCCATTCGGCAGGCTCGAGCAAACGGTTGGCGGAAGTGGCGGACGTGTTCGTCGACAACGATGCCGCCGAGGACGGAGCGAATCCGAAGGTCACGATCCTCCCTTCGGCTACGGCCCACACTGCGGGCGGGGCGGGATGAGGGGGAGCGCACGCCGCAGCAGAGCCCTAGCGGACGACGGGCCAGCCGTGCGGGGAGCGGACCTCAATTCTTCCTGTCGAACTTGGATGCGGCAACGAGCAATTGGGGCTGCCGACCGTTATATGGCGGCGAGTGACTTATATCCCTACCCGGTGATTCACTGCAGGACGCCTGAGCCCACCGCCCCGCACCGGCTCGCAGGGCCTTCTCGGACCCATCGCGAGAGCGTCGTCACGCTGCGTGAAGTGGCTCATTGTCAGTGCCATCGGGTTGCATGGAGACATGGACGATCTGGAGCTGCGCAGCGAAGCCGACGCCATCCTCGCCGAGCTCGTCGGCGCCCCCGCGGGCGCCGCACGGCTGCGGGAGGACCAGTGGCAGGCGGTGGCGGCCCTGGTGCGGGAGCGCCGGCGGGCCCTGGTGGTGCAGCGCACCGGGTGGGGCAAGTCGGCGGTGTACTTCGTGGCGACCGCTCTGCTGCGCCGGCGCGGTTCCGGTCCGACGGTGATCGTCTCGCCGCTGCTGGCACTGATGCGCAATCAGGTGGAGGCGGCGGCTCGGGCCGGGATCCGGGCCCGCACCATCAACTCGGCCAACCCGGAGGAGTGGGACACCGTGTACGACGAGGTCGAGCGCGGTGAGACCGACGTCCTCCTGGTCAGCCCCGAACGTCTCAACTCCGTCGACTTCCGCGATCAGGTGCTGCCCAAGCTCGCGTCGACGACCGGTCTCCTGGTGGTCGACGAGGCGCATTGCATCTCCGACTGGGGGCACGACTTCCGGCCGGACTACCGCCGGTTGCGGGCGATGCTCGCCGAACTCGCCCCCGGCGTGCCGGTACTGGCCACCACCGCGACCGCCAACGCCCGGGTGACGGCCGATGTGGCCGAGCAGTTGGGCACGGGCGGCGGCGAGGCCCTGGTGCTCCGCGGCCCGCTGGACCGGGAGAGCCTGCGGCTGGGCGTGGTCCGGCTGCCGGACGCGGCGCACCGTCTGGCCTGGCTCGCCGAGCACCTGGACGAACTGCCGGGCTCCGGCATCGTCTACGCGCTCACCGTCGCAGCAGCCGAGGAGGCCACCGCCTTCCTGCGGCAGCGCGGCTTCGAGGTGGCGTCCTACACGGGCCGCACGGAGAACGCCGACCGGCTGCAGGCCGAGTCCGACCTCCAGGAGAACCGGGTCAAGGCGCTGGTGGCGACGTCCGCGCTCGGCATGGGGTTCGACAAGCCCGACCTGGGCTTCGTGATCCATCTCGGGTCGCCGTCCTCGCCGATCGCCTACTACCAGCAGGTGGGGCGCGCGGGTCGCGGCGTGGCCCACGCCGACGTCCTGCTGCTGCCGGGCAAGGAGGACGAGGCGATCTGGCGCTACTTCGCCGACACCGCTTTCCCGCCCGAGCCGCAGGTCAGGCAGACCCTCGCGGCTCTCGCCGAGGCCGGACGGCCGCTGTCCGTGCCCGCCCTGGAGACGGCCGTGGATCTCCGCCGCAGCCGACTGGAGACCATGCTGAAGGTGCTGGACGTCGACGGCGCGGTCAAGCGGGTCAAGGGCGGCTGGACGTCCACGGGCGCCCCATGGGTGTACGACGCCGAGCGCTATGCCTGGGTGGCACGGCAGCGGGCCGCGGAGCAGCAGGCCATGCGCGACTACGTGAGCACCTCGGGATGCCGGATGGAGTTCCTGCGCCGGCAGCTGGACGACGAAGGCGCCCGGCCCTGCGGCCGGTGCGACAACTGCGCGGGCCCCTGGGCCGACCCGACGGTCTCGGCGGAGACGCTGACCGGAGCGACCCGGGAGCTGGACCGCCCGGGAGTCGAGGTCGAGCCGCGCCGGATGTGGCCCACAGGGCTTCCCGCGCTGGGCGTCGAGCTGAAGGGCCGGATCCCCGCCAAGGAGCAGTGCGCCGCCGGACGGGCACTGGGACGTCTGTCGGACATCGGCTGGGGCAACCGGCTGCGCCCGCTGCTGGCTGAGAACGCCCCTGACCAGCCGGTTCCGGACGACGTCCTGAAGGCGGCGGTGGCGGTGCTCGCCGACTGGGCGCGCTCTCCCGAGGGCTGGGCCACGAACGGCCCGGACGCCGCCGCTCGGCCGGTGGGTGTCGTCGCGGTGCCGTCCCTGTCCCGTCCGCAGCTGGTCGGCTCTCTCGCCGAGGGCATCGCGACCGTCGGCCGACTGCCTTTTCTCGGGGCGCTGACCTACACGGGTCCCGGCGGCGCGCACGCGGCGCGACGCAGCAACTCCGCCCAGCGCGTCCGGGCGCTGTCCGGTGCGTTCGCCGTCTCGGACGAGCTGGCCGAGGCTCTGGCGGGATCTCCGGGGCCCGTTCTGCTCGTGGACGACTTCACCGACTCCGGATGGACCCTCGCGGTGGCGGCGCGGCTGCTGCGCCGGGCCGGCGGGGGAGACGTCCTGCCGCTGGTGCTCGCCACGGCCGGCTGAGCGTCCCCGGCCTCGCTTCCACCCCACGCTCCACCGCGTTCCGGTACGAGAGGCCTCAACTTCCCTTTCGGGGAGTCGCGCCGAGGGGGAAAACTGGGCGGCATGTTCGAAGGCTGGACCCCGACCGTGTTGACGACGGTCGGGGCCAGGACCGGCCCGCGTCGCGAAAGCATCGTGGGATATCTCGAGTTCGATGAATGCGTCGTCGTAGCCTCCGTCAACGGCGCCGACAGGCACCCCGGTTGGTCGCGGGCAGCGCGGAGGAGATCGAGCGGACCATGCCGGACCTCGCCCGGCAGATGCGCACCCGCTGCCGCGACTTCTGCGGCGGCGCGCTGAAAAGGCATCACGGAGGTGAGGACATGACCTTGTTCCCGGCGCTCGCGCATCAGTTCCCCGCCTTGGCGCCGGCTGTGGCCCAGCTCGGGGGTGAGCGCGAGGCGGTGGCACGAGCCCAGCAGGCCATCCGGGAACTCGTGGACGGTTTCGTCCCCGGCGAGTCCGACCCCAGGCGGCCGCGGGAGGAGCGCGAGCGGCCGGCCCACCGCCTCGAGAGCCACTTCACCTACGAGGAGGAGACCGATCGTCACCGTGCTCGACGCGACGGTGCCGTCTCCCTGGGTCGACTGACGGAGTCGCCCGGTTGGCATGTCTCTGACCCGACTTATCCACAGGTCAAGCGGAACTTCGCGATCCGCGAGATCGTCAGGGCATGACGAACCACAGCGAAGCCATGGGAACCCCTGAAAACCGCGACATTACCGGCTGGGAAGAGGCCTGCCCCGACTCCCCCGACAGGGAGGGACGTCGCCGGGACGGACGAGGCGGAGAAGAGCACGGCGGGGAAGGACACGGCCCGGAAGCACACGACCGGGGCGAGGGAGGCGGGGAAGGGTGGGGCGCCGCCGTTCACCAGGTCACCCTGCGCACCCCGGAGGAACTGGCCGACGCCCTGCCCTACCTGCTCGGCTACCGGCCGGAGGACAGCATCGTCCTGGTCGCCCTGCACGACGAGGGCGGCCGGGGCCGGTTCGGGGGCCGGGCCCGGCTCGGCATCCCCTCGAACCCCGACGACTGGCCGGCCGTCGCCGACCAGTTGGCGCGGGGGCTCGTGACAGGCGGTGAGCGCCGGGGCGCCCGCCCGGCGCAGATGGTCGCCTACCTCTGCCAGGAGCCGACGAACGGAGAGACGGGCCGTCGGACCATGGAACGTCTGCAGCCACTGGCCCACGAACTGCGGGTGGCGTGCGGACGCCTCGACGTCCCCGTCATCGAGGCGCTCTGCATCGCCGACGGCCGCTTCTGGTCGTACTGCTGCGCGGGCAAGGGCTGTTGCCCGGTCGAAGGCGTGCCGATGGGACTGCCCGGGACCTCCGTCCTGGCCGCGGCCGCGACCTACGCGGGCATCCAGGTCCGAGGCACCCTGCGCGAACTGCGCTCCCGGCTGCAACCCTTGGAGACCGCCGCCGCCCTGGAACAGGAGATCACCCTGGACACCGTGGGCCTGGCCCTCGTCCCTCGGATCCTCGACGACGCGAGCCGCACATCGGTGGCCGACGAGACGCTCGCACTGGCTCGGCACGTCATGCGGCGCCTCGCCGAGGCGCCGGTCGTGCCGGGCTCCGCGGCGGCCGACCGCCGGGACGACGACCTGCTCGGACCGGACGAGGCCGCCGTCCTGATCCTCGGCCTGCAGGACCGGGTGACGCGCGACCGGGCGGCGGAGTGGATGGAGGGCGAGGAGGCCGCCCCGGCACTGCGCCTGTGGCGGGCGCTGGCCCGCCGGTGCGTGGGACCGTACGGCGAACACGCGGCGGCACCCCTCACCCTGGCCGGCTGGGTCGCCTGGTCGAGCGGCGACGAACTCGAGGCGAGGGAGGCCCTCGCGATGGCCCTGGGCGCCGATCCCGGATATCTCTTCGCCCGCCTCTTGCACCAGGCCTGCAACGAAGGCCTCGACCCCGAGTCGGTACGCCGCTGTCTCCGAGCCGAACGCACGGGACGCGCGCACCCGGCGGCACTCGGGACAGGAGAGACGTCACACGAGGCGGCGCCGCGACGGGAGACGGAACAGCCGCGGACAGTGCCGCAGGCGCAGGAGGCGCAGGAGGCGCAGGAGGCGGGGAGGAAACCGGAAACGGGGGAGGAGGCCGAAGGCCCGCTCCCCGGAGCGGCGCCGGCGGAACCGACGAGCTGCGCTCCGGCGCCGCGGGCCTCCCGCTCCCATTCCGAGAAGCCCCATCCCACCCGCCCTGCTGCGCCCGGCCGGCGACGGTCCCGCTCGCACCCCGTCGGCAAGGCTTCCGCACGGCGTCGTGGCACCACCCG
This sequence comes from Streptomyces sp. NPDC020597, assembly GCF_044335095.1. Classification (NCBI taxonomy): domain Bacteria; kingdom Bacillati; phylum Actinomycetota; class Actinomycetes; order Kitasatosporales; family Streptomycetaceae; genus Streptomyces; species Streptomyces sp. NPDC020597. Next base: position 85,757 of record NZ_JBIRUL010000012.1, read on the forward strand.
CCCCCAAGGCGCCCTCCCCGACGGCGCCCGCCCCGGCGGCCGCTTCCCCGACGATGCCCGCCCCGACGGCACCTGCTCCCAGAGCACCCGCTCCGACGGCGGAGGACGCTCCGACGGTGCCGCCGCCCCTGGCAACTCGTGAGGCCGGAGCGGGATCACCGGGGCGTGGGCGACGGACTGCCCGGCCCGTCCACCGCCATTCGGTGGGGCCTGCGACCCGGTGCGTGACCTGGGGGAGTGCAGCCCCGTTCACCTGAGTGGCGGAACGCCCGCACGGGTGGACCGCCGCGCGGACCCGCCCCTGCCGGAGCCTTCCACCAGGCCTCGACCACGTCCGAGGCGCACAGAGAGCAGAAGAAGTCACCCATGCATCAGCCGACTCCGCCCTCCGCCGCCGACGGACGCCCCCACCTCGACAGCCCCCGCACGGCGTCCGGCCACGCGACCCCGTCGCCACCCACTTCACCGGCCCCACCGGCCTCACCGGCCCCACCGGTTGAACCGCTCCCGGCAGTTCCGCCGCTACCACCGGTTCCTCCGATCCCGGCGTCCCCGCCTGTCGCGCAGACGTCGTCCGCCGTCCGCACCCCGGGTCCCTCGCCGCTCGGCATGCCGGGAGGCGGGGCCGGTCCGGCCGCGGGTCAGAGCGTGCGCGGCATCCCCCGCTTCTCGTCGGCGGGCGCGGCGCGCCTTGCGTCCACGCCGTCGGCCAGAGGCGGCGTGCCGCAATCCGGACCGCCGTCCGCGCCGCGCACCACCGGACTGCCGCCTGCCCACACGGCGATGATCTGCGTCGCCCTGCCCGGTCTCGCCGTCTCGTCCGACCAGGGACAGCTGACGGGGCGCGGACTGGACGGGGTCTACCGCTCGGGGCGACGGATTCTGTCCCGGTGCCTGCTGCGGGTGGCGGGCCGCGAACCGCTCGTCGTCCAGGCCCGGATGACATCCGTCGACTGCGCCCGGTTCGTCGCCGCTCTGCGCGTCATGCCGCACGGCGGCCCCGACCCCGACGTGATCATCGAGCGGACCCGCTCGGCGGACGGCGTCGAGCGGATCACCCTGCGCAGTGCCGCCGCACGGCCGCTGCGCCTACCGGTGGAGGTGGCTCTCGGGGCCGACCTGGCCGACCTGGGCGCGATCGCGGCGGGCGCCGCCGGTCCCGAACTGCCCGCCAGCGTCCACGACTCCGGCCTGCGCTGGTCCGGCGCGAACGGAACCGCGTACGTCACCGCCCAGCCTCCGCCCGCCGACGCCATCGCCGCCGCCGGTCTGCTGCGCTGGGAATTCGACATCCCTCCCGGCGGCAGTGTCCGCGTGGAGCTGCGGGCACGTCTGGAGGGCGCGGGACCCGTCCGGACAGTGGGCCGTGCGGCGACCAGCCCCCTGGCTCCGGCCGGCGCCGACGGCGACGATCCCCGCGTCCGGGCCCTCCTCGCGACGAGCGTCAGGGATCTGCGGGCGCTCCTGGTGCGCGACCCCGCGCACCCCGCCGACACGCATCTGGCCGCCGGAGCGCCCTGGCGCTGCGGCCTCGCTCCGGCCGACGCGCTGGCCGCCGCCCGTATGACGCTGCCGCTCGGCACGCGCCTCGCCGCGGGGACGCTGCGCATCCTGGCCCGCACCCAGATCACCGGGCCGGGCCCCCGCTCCGGCATGATCCCCGGCCCCCGGCGGGACGCCGGCCCGCACCTCCCGCCGGGTTGCACGGGCACCGAGGCCACGCTGCTCTTTCCTGCCCTCCTCGCCGAGGCACGTCGCTGGGGACTGCCCGATCAGGAGACGGAGGAACTCCTGCCGGCGGCCGAGCGCTGCCTGACGTGGCTGCGCGGCGCCGTCGGAGACCAGCCCTACCTGAGCGATCCCCAGCCCGACGGCCCCGTGCGCTGTGAGACCCAGGCCCACGCCCACCGCGCGGCCCTCCTCGGGGCCGATCTGCTCGACGCCTGCGCGAGACCGGGCGGGGGCGCCCTGCGGGAATGGGCCCGGACCTCGCGGGCCGTGTTCCGCCGGGACTTCTGGATCGACGACCCCGGTGGGGGCCGGCCCGCCGCGGCGCGCACCCCGGACGGGCGGACGCTGCCCCACCTCTGCGCGACGGCCGCCCACCTCCTCGACACCGGTCTGCTGGGCGGCGGCGCCCATGCGCCGGGGCTGCTGGACAAGGTGCAGACCGAGCAGCTCGCCCGGCTGCTCGGCGGACCCGTCATGGATTCCGGCTGGGGACTTCGCGGTCTCGGCGCGAAGGAGGCCGGCTACAACCCGTTCGGGCATCGCAGCGGCGCCGTGCGCATCCATGAGACGGCCATCGCCGTCGCGGGCATGGCGGCCGCGGGCTACGAGAAGGAGAGCACCGCGCTGCTCCGGGGCGTTCTGGCCGCGTCCGAGGCCTTCGGCCATCGTCTCCCGGAGATGTACGCCGGGGAGCAGCGCGAGGACGGCGGCTCGCCGCTTCCCCATCCGGCCGCGTGCCGGCCCGCCGCGACCGCCGCAGCGGCAGGCGTCCTGCTGCTGACCTCCCTCGTCGGCATCCGCCCCGACGCGCCGGCCGGGGCCGTCGCCCTGCGCCCGCTGCCCAGCGCGCCCCTGGGCGAGGTCGTCCTCACAGGGTTGCGGGTCGCGGACGCCCCCTTCTCCGTACGGGTCAGTCGGCTCGGACTCGCCATGGTGGAGGAAGCTGCCGAAAGCCTTCAACTTGGTGTGTGACCTCTCGGTTCCGCCCCCTCCCGCAGCGACGGTCGGCCACCGATGCGACCGATGAAGGGCGTGTTTATCGTCAGGAAGACGACTATGATCGCCGCATGTCCTACGACCCGTCAGCCTTCCCGCCCTTCGCCGTCACCGTGGACCTGGTCGTGCTGACCGTGCGCCGCCATGCCCTGTGCGCGCTGGCGGTACGCAGGGGCGAGGCGCCGTTCCAGGGGTGGTGGGCACTGCCGGGCGGTTTCGTACGAGCCGACGAGGACCTCACTCAGGCGGCGGCGCGCGAGCTGGAGGAGGAGACCGGGCTGCACGCCCACGACCCCTCGGCCCCGGCCCAGGACAACGGCGCGCACCTGGAGCAGCTGGCCACGTACGGCGATCCCGAGCGCGATCCCCGCATGCGCGTGGTGAGCGTCGCGCATCTGGCGCTCGCCCCCGACCTGCCGGCTCCGCGAGCGGGCGGCGACGCCAGCAACGCGCGCTGGGCTCCCGTCGAGGAACTGCTCCAGCAGGGCGGGCACGGCCGGGACGGCGACCCCGTCGCACCGCTGGCCTTCGACCACGCCCGGATCCTCGCCGACGGAGTGGAACGCGCCCGCTCGAAGATCGAGTACTCCTCCCTCGCGACCGCGTTCTGCCCCACGGAGTTCACGGTCGGCGAACTGCGCCGCGTCTACGAGGCGGTGTGGGGCGTGGCGCTCGACCCGCGCAACTTCCATCGCAAGGTGACGGGCACGCCCGGCTTCCTGGTCCCCACCGGCGGCACCACCACCCGGCAGGGCGGACGTCCCGCGCAACTGTTCAGGGCCGGCGGCGCGACGCTGCTCAACCCGCCGATGCTGCGTCCGGAGGTCTGAGAAGGGCGCCGGGGCCACTGATGCACGACTGACCGTGCGGTACACGGAAAAAAGGGATATAGCGCGCTATCTTCCTGAAGGTGATCCAGGCCTACGGACTGACCAGCGATTCCCGTAAGGCGCTTCCGCCCGCCGTCGACGACGTCTCCTTCGAGGCGCACGCGGGCCGCGTCACCGTGCTGCTCGGCGCGCCGGGCAGCGGCAAGACCACCGTGCTGAGACTCCTTCTCGGCCTTCAACAGGGCCGCGGCCTCGCCTGCTTCAGAGGCCGCCCCCTCCACCGCATCGCCCACCCGTCGCGCGAGGTCGGCGTCCTCCTCGGCGATGTGCCCGGACACCCGGCCCGCACGGTCCGCGGCCATCTGCGCATGCTGTGCGCGGCTGCCGGCGTCTCGGTCCGGCGAGCCGACGAAGTGCTCGAGGTGGTCGGCCTGGTCGGCCTGCGCGACGAACGCCTCGGAGGCCTCTCCCGAGGCATGGACCGTCGGCTCGGCCTGGCCTGCGCGCTTCTCGCCGACCCGCACACCCTCGTCCTCGACGATCCGGCCGACGGACTGAACGGACGGGAGGGCCGTTGGCTGCACGGCATGCTGCGCGCGCACGCCCGGCAGGGGGGCACGGTGCTCACGACCACAGCCGACCCGAAGGAGGCCGCCCGCGTCGCCGACCGGGTCCTCACCCTGGAGGGGGGCAGGCTCGTCGCCGACCAGGAGGCAGCCGAATTCGCCCGCACCCGGTTGCGCCCGAGGGTGGCCGTCCGCACCCCCCACGCCGTCCGTCTCGCCGCGCAGCTCACCAGGGAGGCCCGCGCCGCCCAGCGCTCCGTCGAGGTCGTGCAGGAGGGCGGGAACCGGCTCTCCGTGTACGGCAGCAGTTGCGCCGACGTCGGCGAGACGGCGTTCCGGCACGGCATCCTCGTCCACCAACTCGCCGACGAGATCGGCGACATGGGGCCGGGAGCGGACAACAGGGCCGCGGAGAACGGGGCCGCGGACAACAGGACCGTGGAGAACGAGGCTGCGCAGCACACGGTCGCCTGCACTGTCGTCGACGTGACTGCGGAGAGCGTGGCCGCGCGTGCGGGTGCGGATGCGGGCGCGGGTGCGGCGCCGACGGAATCCGGATCCGCGGCGGAACGATTCCCAACGGCCGGGAGGCCGCCCGCGGCCGCATCGCCGGAACACCCCACCCCGAGTGGCCCGGCTCCGTCCGGCCCTGCCCTGAGCGGCCCCGAGTCGTCCCGCCCCGCTTTGAGCGACCCAGGTCCGGCGGACCGTCGCGTGGAGGCGGACGTTCCCCGTCCCGGGCCCGACGCCGAGCCCGCGGCCGAGCAGCCCTCCCCTCGCCGTACCGCTGCCCGTGCCGCCGACGACCTCCCTGAGCTGCCGCCGCCGCTCTCCGTGCGCTCCGCGCCGAGCCCTCTGCGTCCGCTGCGCTACGAGGTCCGCCGAGCCACCGGGATCAGCACCGGCTTCCTCACCGGCGCGGCCGTACTGCTCGTCTCCGCCGTCACCGCCGTGGTGCTGGGCGGCATGGGCCACACCGCTCAGGCGCGGCTGCTGGCCGCCTGGCCGGTACAGCTTCCGCTGCCGCCGGCGGCCCTCGGCGCGGGCCTGCTCGGCGCGCTGGCCTTCGGGGACGAGTTCCGCCACCCCGCGCTGGCGGCGGACCGCGGCACCGTGCCGCGAAGGCTCGGAGTGCTCACCGCCAAGCTGCTCGTCGCCGCCGTCACCGCCGTGACGCTGGCCTTCCTCACGGTGGGCTGCGACGCCGAGGTGCTCTATCTCGTATACGGACAGGAGCTCGCCCGAGTTCCCGCGGACTGGATGTCGCTCGGCGTGAGTTGGCTCGGGCTCATGGTCGGCTGCGCCTGGGCCGGGGTGCTGGCGGCCGGCGTCTTCCGGTCCACCACGGCCGGACTGGCGGCGGTGCTCGCGGTGCCCGTCGTGGTCGTGCCCGCGGTACAGAAGGCCTTGGAGAGCGCGTCCGTGCGGACGGCGGCCGGATTCTCGATGCGGTTGCGCGAGACGCTGCTGGTGCAGTGGCCCTTCGGAGGAGAGCGATATGTGGACGCCGCGGCGCGCGTGCTCGGCCAACCGGTCGGCGGGGCAATGGCGTTGTCTCTGGCCGCGCTGATGTGCGCGTATCTGCTCACGACCCTGCGAGGCAGGGTCCGATGACGACCGTCCGGACCCAACCGATCCCGGCGTGTGCGCAACTCCCCGCAGAAAGCCCATTTCTTTCCGATAAGGCGTCAATTGCGACGGGGTGAGCGATCACCCTTTCGTGTGCTTTTCACCAAAGACCTCAAGGGAGTTGGAAACAGCGCCGACAAAGGATCCGTGAGTACCCTTGCGCACACCATGATGACCGCCGCCCGCTCCGCCGACTCCGGTCTGGCCGGCCCGGGCGAACTCGACCGCTATCCCTACGCCGAGGCCCCCGTCGCCGACCGCGTCGGAGGCTCCGTCTGGGAGGCCGCGGAGCCCGAGCTCGGCCGCGTGGGCCGCCGCTCCACGGGGAACCGCGGGCGTGGGCTGCACGGCCAGCTCGTCCAGCAGCTGGGTCAGATGATCGTCTCGGGCGACCTGGGCGCCGACCGCCCCCTGGTGCCGGAGGAGATCGGGCAGCGGTTCGAGGTGTCCCGTACCGTCGTCCGCGAGTCGCTGCGAGTCCTCGAGGCCAAGGGCCTGGTCAGTGCCCGCCCGAACGTCGGCACGCGTGTGCGTCCCGTGAGCGACTGGAACCTCCTCGACCCGGACATCATCGAGTGGCGTGCCTACGGCCCCCAGCGCGACGATCAGCGGCGCGAGCTGAGCGAGCTGCGCTGGACGATCGAGCCGCTGGCCGCCCGCCTCGCCGCCGGACACGGGCGGGAGGACGTCCAGCAGAGGCTGTCCGACATGGTCGAGATCATGGCCCATGCGATGACACAGGGCGACGTGCTCACCTACTCCCGGGCCGACACCGAGTTCCATTCCCTGCTCATCCAGGTCGCGGGCAACCGCATGCTGGAGCACCTTTCCGGGATCGTGTCGTCCGCACTGCAGGTCTCCGGCGGTCCCGTCACCGGCTGTGAGCGGCCCAACGACGCCTCGCTGGCACACCACGGCAGGATCGTCGACGCCCTGGCCGCGGGCGACGGCACGGCGGCCGAGGTGGCCATGCGCCAGCTGCTCACCGTGCATCCCGAGGTGGAGCGCGTCGTGCCGGCGCCGCGCGAGCACTGACCCGCAGTCCTCGGGCGCGACGCGCCGCGATGCCCTCCCCCTCCTGCGCCGTCCTCGGCCCGGTAACCCGCACCTCCGTCGGACCCCGCAGAAGCCCGTTTCCGGGAACTGCGGGGTCCGACGGTCTGCGTGGCGTGATTTGGTGGCAGAGGTGTGGGTAGACACCACGGGTGACCTCATCTGCACGTGTCTGACCGCTTTTGAATGCTTACGGGGTGTGACTCGGGCCACGAAGATTGGGCGTAACGCTTGTGGAAACAACGCGATGACCTAAGAGGTGACAGCCGCAGAGGGAATACGGACGCCGTTCAAGGCGCTGTGCATCCTCCCGGCCCCCGCCCGCACCGTCGGCCCGTTCCCAGGCCGGTGGTCGGCTCCAGTCCGTCGTGGACGGGGCCGGAAGCCGTTTTCCAACGTTCCGAGAGGTTGTTCGTGTCGGCCAGCACATCCCGTACGCTCCCGCCGGAGATCGCCGAGTCCGTCTCTGTCATGGCGCTCATTGAGCGGGGAAAGGCTGAGGGGCAGATCGCCGGCGACGATGTGCGTCGGGCCTTCGAAGCTGACCAGATTCCGGCCACTCAGTGGAAGAACGTACTGCGCAGCCTCAACCAGATCCTCGAGGAAGAGGGTGTGACGCTGATGGTCAGTGCCGCGGAGCCCAAGCGCACCCGAAAGAGCGTCGCAGCGAAGAGTCCGGCCAAGCGCACCGCCACCAAGACGGTCGCGGCGAAGACGGTGACCACGCGGAAGACCACCGCTGACACCGCCCAGGCCACCCCCGCCGCCCCCGCTGTGGACGACTCCGCAGAAGAAGAAGCCGCCCCCGCCAAGAAGGCGGCTGCCAAGAAGACCACGACGGCCAAGAAGACAGTCGCGAAGAAGACCGTCGCGGCCAAGAAGACGGCGGCCAAGAAGGTCGCCGGCAAGAAGGAAGACGGCGAGCCGGTCGAGGAGGAGGTCCTCGAGGACGCCCCCAAGGCGGGCGACGAGCCCGAGGGCGCCGAGAGCGCCGGCTTCGTCCTCTCCGACGACGACGAGGACGACGCGCCGGCCCAGCAGGTGGCCGCCGCGGGCGCCACGGCCGACCCGGTCAAGGACTACCTCAAGCAGATCGGCAAGGTCCCGCTGCTCAACGCCGAGCAGGAGGTCGAGCTCGCCAAGCGCATCGAGGCCGGTCTGTTCGCCGAGGACAAGCTGGCCAACGCCGACAAGCTGGCGCCGAAGCTCAAGCGCGAGCTGGAGATCATCGCGGAGGACGGCCGCCGCGCCAAGAACCACCTCCTGGAGGCCAACCTCCGTCTGGTGGTGTCCCTGGCCAAGCGGTACACCGGCCGCGGCATGCTCTTCCTGGACCTCATCCAGGAGGGCAACCTCGGTCTCATCCGCGCGGTGGAGAAGTTCGACTACACCAAGGGCTACAAGTTCTCCACGTACGCCACCTGGTGGATCCGTCAGGCGATCACCCGCGCGATGGCCGACCAGGCCCGCACCATCCGCATCCCGGTGCACATGGTCGAGGTCATCAACAAGCTCGCGCGCGTGCAGCGGCAGATGCTTCAGGACCTGGGCCGCGAGCCCACTCCGGAAGAGCTGGCCAAGGAACTCGACATGACCCCCGAGAAGGTCATCGAGGTCCAGAAGTACGGTCGTGAGCCCATCTCGCTGCACACCCCTCTGGGTGAGGACGGCGACAGTGAGTTCGGTGACCTCATCGAGGACTCCGAGGCCGTCGTGCCGGCCGACGCGGTCAGCTTCACGCTTCTGCAGGAGCAGCTGCACTCGGTCCTCGACACCCTGTCCGAGCGCGAGGCCGGCGTCGTCTCGATGCGCTTCGGTCTCACCGACGGTCAGCCGAAGACCCTCGACGAGATCGGCAAGGTGTACGGCGTCACGCGTGAGCGGATCCGCCAGATCGAGTCCAAGACCATGTCGAAGCTGCGTCACCCGTCGCGTTCGCAGGTGCTGCGCGACTACCTCGACTAGGTCGCCTCCGTACGCCCCGAAGGCCCGGTGTCCCGTCAGGGAGCCGGGCCTTCGGCGTGTACGCGCGGGTGCGCCCGGGCACGGCTTGGATCACTGTGGGTGTTCACCGAGCACTTCAGAGTGAGGAGTCCTCATGCGACGTCCCCTGGTCCGGGCCCTGTCCCGGCCGTTGATCCTGGCGGCCGTGGCCATGGTCATACCGTTGGCCTCCGCCGCCCCCGCCGCTTCCGACGGCGTCGTTCTCGGGGGGTACCCGGTGGACGTCTCGCAGAGCCCGTGGACGGTCGCGCTGTCCAGTCGTGCCCGGTTCGGAGGTATGCGCTCGGGGCAGTTCTGCGGTGGCGTGGCGGTCGGCCCGACGACCGTTCTCACGGCGGCGCACTGCATGGGCGAGGAGGCCTTGGGAGGGCCGCCCGAGCGGGTGTCGGACCTCAAGGTCGTCGCCGGCCGCACGGACCTGTACTCGGACGCGGGGCAGGAAGTCGCCGTGCGCAGCGTCTGGGTGAACCCCCGCTACGACAGTTCCAGCAACGCCGGGGACTTCGCCGTGCTCACCCTGGCCGAGCCCCTCCCGGCGGAAGCGGCCATCCGCATGGCCGCCGCCGGTGACGCGGCGTACCAGCCCGGCGGGGAGGCCCTGGTCTACGGCTGGGGGGACACCACGGGGTTCGGCGCATACGCGCACACGCTTCGGGCGGCGCCGGTGCATGTGCTGGCCGACGCGCTCTGCGAGCGGGCGTACCCGGGTTCGTCCGACGGCTCGTACCGCGCGCAGAGCATGGTGTGCGCCGGAGAGTCGCGCGGGGGCCGGGACGCCTGCCAGGGGGACAGCGGAGGCCCGCTGGTCGCGCAGGGCCGGCTCATCGGGCTCGTGTCCTGGGGCAGCGGCTGCGGACGGCCCGGCAGTCCCGGCGTCTACACGCGGGTCTCCGACGCCCTGCGGACGCTGGGCTGGGACGTCGCAGCCCGAGGTGCGCTGAAAGCCCCTGGCGGCCGCTGAACGGGGCGCGCTCCCCGGGACGGGGCGTGGGTGTGATCAGAAAAAGCGGGCGGCCGCCCCTGCTGTCAGGGACGGCCGCCCGTTCGCCGGCCTGTGCCGACTGTGGCTCGTCGTGGACGCGTCGGATCAGCGCTCTTCTTCCAGGGCGGACGCCGGAACGGTAGTCAGCCGCTCCGTCTCGTCCTGTATCTCAGCGGCGATCTTCTTGAGTTCCGGCTCGAACTTGCGGCCGTGGTGGGCGCAGAAGAGCAGTTCTCCGCCGCTGAGCAGCACGACGCGTACGTACGCCTGGGCGCCGCAGCGGTCGCAGCGGTCAGCGGCCGTCATCGGGCTCGCGGGGGTCAGAACAGTAGTCACGTCGCCTCTTCTCTAGCTCGACGAGCTGTCGTACCAGGGTCAACATCCAACCAGCCCCAAAACGTTCCCGCTCGTGGCTTGTCCTCGAAAAAATCTTTCCGAGGCGGCCGTCTGCTGCCGGTTTGGCGGCGAATGTGCCGTATTGCGTGGTCTGTAATGCTTACGGTTTCGCGCTGTCGGTCGTGGTTCGATCCTCCCGGCTGGCTTGCCGGTTTGTTCATGAGGACGTGCCCGGAGCCTAAATGGTTCATGCCCCGAAGGGAACGTGATATGTACTTCACTCCAACGAGGGATCGAACATGCATGCGACGCTGGACTAGTCTGCGTTTGGGACGAGGGTGGCGTTACAACGGCTCTACCAGGCCTCGGTACCCTCTTGGCGGCTACCCGAGCCGCGCCCTTACCCATGAGGGCCCCAAGTGAAATTCAGCGAGGAGCGAACCGCGTGACCGCCGAAACGTCCGTGCCGTCCACAGCGCTGCTGGCAGGAGCAGACCGGGACGGTTCCAACTACACCGCGCGGCACCTGCTCGTCCTCGAGGGCCTCGAGGCCGTGCGGAAGCGCCCGGGCATGTACATCGGCTCGACCGACAGTCGCGGTCTGATGCACTGTCTGTGGGAGATCATCGACAACTCCGTCGACGAGGCCCTGGGCGGGTACTGCGACCACATCGAGGTGATCCTCCACGACGACGCCTCGGTCGAGGTCCGTGACAACGGCCGGGGCATCCCCGTCGACGTCGAGCCCAAGACCGGCCTGTCCGGCGTCGAGGTCGTCATGACCAAGCTGCACGCCGGCGGCAAGTTCGGCGGCGGCTCCTACGCCGCCTCCGGCGGTCTGCACGGCGTCGGCGCCTCGGTCGTGAACGCCCTGTCCGCCCGACTCGACGTCGAGGTGGACCGAGGGGGTCACACGCACGCGATCAGCTTCCGGCGCGGAGTCCCCGGCGCCTTCGCCGCCGCCGGTCCCGACGCCAAGTTCGAGCCGGGCGGCCTGCGCAAGGTCAAGCGGGTCGCCAAGAACCGCACCGGCACGCGCGTGCGGTACTGGGCCGACCGTCAGATCTTCCTCAAGGACGCCAGGCTCTCCCTGGAGAACCTGCACGGCCGTGCCCGCCAGACCGCGTTCCTGGTGCCCGGCCTGACGATCGTCGTCCGCGACGAGTTCGGTCTCGGCGACGGTGGCAGCAAGGGCGAGGAGTCCTTCCGATTCGACGGCGGAATCAGCGAGTTCTGCGAGTACCTGGCCGCCGACAAGCCGGTCTGCGACGTCCTCCGCTTCACCGGACAGGGCACCTTCAAGGAGACGGTGCCGGTCCTGGACGAGCACGGGCAGATGACGCCGACCGAGGTCACCCGCGAGCTCGGCGTCGACGTGGCGCTGCGCTGGGGCACGGGCTATGACACGAACCTCAGGTCGTTCGTCAACATCATCGCCACGCCCAAGGGCGGCACGCACGTCGCAGGCTTCGAGCAGGCCGTCGCCAAGACGATGAACGAGGTGCTGCGCGCCAAGAAGCTGCTGCGCGTCGCCGAGGACGACATCGTCAAGGACGACGCCCTGGAGGGCCTGACCGCCGTCGTCACGGTACGCCTGGCCGAACCCCAGTTCGAGGGGCAGACGAAGGAGGTCCTCGGCACTTCGGCCGCCCGGCGCATCGTGAACACCGTGATCTCCAGGGAACTGAAGGCGTTCCTGACCTCCACGAAGCGCGATGCCGCGGCGCAGGCCCGGGTCGTGATGGAGAAGGCGGTCGCCGCCGCGCGGACGCGCATCGCGGCCCGGCAGCACAAGGACGCCCAGCGCCGCAAGACGGCGCTGGAGTCCTCGTCGCTGCCCGCGAAGCTGGCCGACTGCCGCAGCGACGACGTCGAGCGCAGCGAGCTGTTCATCGTCGAGGGGGACTCGGCGCTCGGAACCGCCAAGCTCGCCCGGAACTCCGAGTTCCAGGCGCTGCTGCCGATCCGGGGCAAGATCCTCAACGTCCAGAAGTCGTCCGTGACCGACATGCTCAAGAACGCCGAGTGCGGCGCGATCATCCAGGTCATAGGAGCCGGTTCCGGGCGGACGTTCGACATCGACGCGGCCCGTTACGGCAAGATCATCATGATGACGGACGCCGACGTGGACGGCTCCCACATCCGCACGCTGCTCCTGACGCTGTTCCACCGCTACATGCGGCCCATGGTCGAGGCCGGCCGGGTGTTCGCCGCGGTTCCGCCGCTGCACCGCATCGAGCTCGTCCAGCCCAGGAAGGGCCAGGACAAGTACGTGTACACGTACTCGGACCGTGAGCTGCGCGACAAGCTGATGGAGTTCCAGACCAAGGGCGTCCGGTACAAGGACTCCATCCAGCGCTACAAGGGCCTCGGCGAGATGGACGCCGACCAGCTGGCCGAGACCACGATGGACCCGCGGCACCGCACGCTGCGCCGCATCAACCTCTCGGACCTGGAGTCTGCGGAGCAGGTGTTCGACCTGCTCATGGGCAACGACGTGGCCCCGCGCAAGGAGTTCATCTCCAGCTCGGCGGCGACGCTGGACCGGTCGCGCATCGACGCGTGACCCCTCGCGTGCGCCGGGCCCACCGGGTCCGGCCACGCTCGGTCCGTCAGCCCCGGTCCCCGGGGAGCGCCTCCAGGGCGGGCTCGGACGGGCGGGCGGGGACGGGCGGGTCGAGCCCGACGGGGCTCGGTCGGGTCGCGGCTCGGCTCGAGCTGCGCCGGCCCGAACCGGTCCGCTCGGTCCGAGCAGCTGCATCGCAGGGCTGACCTGGGATTCTCCACCCTCGGGTGGAGGAGCCCGGCCCGCAGGGATCCACCCATGATCCACCCTGGCTCCGATCTGCGGGCCGGTGTTCTTCCGTAGCGTCGAAGTCGTCGGCAGCGCTGGCTGCCGGCCTCCCCTTCCCGCTCTCGGAGGCAGCGATGGCAGGGCTTCTCGACGCGCTGGTGATCGCGGCAGTGGCCGTCCTGGTGATCGTTCGGCAGTTCCGGGCCGGCCGCGTGGACGCGGACCGGCGATGGTGGGTCCTGCCCGGCATCCTGACCGTCACGGCGCTGCGCGAGCCCGGCCTGCTCGACGCCCGGCACCCCACCACGTCCGCCCTGATCCTCGGCGCAGAACTGATCGTCGGCCTGGCCATGGGGGCGGCGTGGGCCCGGACCACCCGCCTGTGGGTCGAGGCCGACGGCTCGGTGTGGGGCAAGAGCACCGGGGCGAGCGCAGCCGTGTGGCTCGCCGGCATCGCTCTGCGGCTCGGCCTCTTCGGACTCGGCGTGCTGGGGGGCGTCCACCAGCACAGCTCGGCCCTGATACTGGGACTCGCGGCCACCCTGCTGGTGCGCTCCGGGCTGCTGGCCCTGCGGGCGCAGGCGCTTCGGGGGCCCGCCCCCGCGCAGGTCCCCGCGTACGGTGACCACGCGCCCCGGGCCGCGCGGAAGGAGCGCGTGTGACGGAGAACTTCTGGACCCGCTGGCCCTCCCGGGAGGCGCTGAGTCCCAAGGAGATCACCCGGCCCAGGCGGCTGCTGGCCTGGGGGGTGCGGCTGCTGGTGCTCGTCGCGCTGGTGTGGGGCGCCCTCCACGACAGCCGCGTCCACGGGTGGGCCGGGGCGGCCGGGACGGGCGGGCTGCTCGTGGCCTGCGGGCTCGCCTGGGCCCTGTTCCGGACCACGCTCGAGCATCGGCTGTGGCCCTCGCTCACCCTCCACCTCGCACTGCTGCTCCTGGCCGTCGGGGCCGAGGCCGCCGGATTCCGCTCCCCGGCCGTGGTCCTGTTCTGCGGCGGCGCCGTCGCGGCTTTGGAGCGACTGCCCCTGGCCGCCGCCGTGCCCGTGGCCTCGGCCGGTTTCGCCGCCTTCGCCCTGGTGGACGACGACCGAGGGATGGTCTCGGCCTCCGTCGTCGGAGGCATGGCCATCGCCGGATACGCGTTGCGGCTCGACGCCGAGGCCAGAGGCTCCGCGCAGCGACTGCTGGCCCAGGAACGGGCGGCCCGAGCGGCCGAGGCCGAGTCCGCCGCGCTCGCGGAGCGGGCCCGCATCGCCCGGGAGATCCACGACGTGCTGGCCCACAGTCTCTCCGCGCAGCTGGTGCACCTGGAGGCGGCCCGGCTGCTGATCGAGCGGGGCGCGGACCGCGAGCAGATCCTCGAACGCGTGGTGGCGGCACGCGGCATGGCCCGCGACGGTCTCGAGGAGACCCGGCAGTCGCTCTCCGCGCTGCGCGGTGAGATGACACCGCTGGAGGACTTCCTCACGGCTCTCGTCGGCGCGTCCGAAGGCGCCGAGGTCACGGTCGCCGGCGAGCGGGTGCCGCTGCCGGTCGAGGCCTCGCAGGCCGTGCGCAGGGTCGCCCAGGAAGCGCTGACGAACGCGCGCAAGCACGCGCCGGGCGCGAAGGTGAGCGTGCGGCTCGAGTACCGTCCGCGCGAAGTCACGCTGGACGTGCGGGACTCGGGCGGCTCGCCGGGTGAACTCGCCCGGGCCGGGGGCGGGTACGGTCTGCTGGGTATGCGTGAGCGCGCCGAGCTGCTGGGCGGCTCGCTCGCCGCAGGGCCGGACGAGGAAGGGTTCGTGGTGACGCTGAGGGTGCCCGTATGACCGGGGAACCGGAGAGGCCCGCCAGGGTGGTGGTCGCGGACGATCAGACCGTCGTCAGGGAAGGCATCGTGATGCTGCTCGGGCTGCTGCCGGGAGTCGAGGTCGTGGGAGCCGCGGGAGACGGCGAGGAGGCGGTGCGGCTCGTCGCCGAACTCGCTCCCGACGTGGTGCTGATGGACCTGCGCATGCCCCGCTGCGACGGTGTCGAGGCGACCCGGCGCATCACGGCGAAGTACCCCGGCACCCAGGTCGTGGTACTCACCACGTACGCGGACGACGAGTCCCTGTTCCCGGCGCTCGGTGCCGGAGCCCGGGGATACCTCACGAAGGACGCCGGCGGGGACGAGATCGTGCGGGCCGTGCACAGCGTGCTGTCCGGGGACGCCGGCCTGTCTCCGAGTGTCCAGCGCAGGCTGCTGGAGCGGCTGTCGGCGCCCGAACCCGAGCCTGCGCGGCCCACCGCAGTGCCCGACGGGCTCACCGCACGGGAGGCGGAGGTCCTGGTGCTGATCGCCGAAGGACTCAGCAACCCGGAGATCGCCCGTCGGCTGAGCGTGTCCATCGCCACGGTGAAGACGCACATCAACAACATGTTCTCCAAGACGGGACTCAAGGACCGTGCTCAGGCGGTCAGTTACGCGTACCGCAAAGGCCTGGTGCGGCCGCCCGCAGCCGGATCGGTCTGATGGTCACCTGATGGAGTGAAGTGTGCGGGGAAGAAGAGTCAGGGATCTTCCCGTTCTGTCCATCCTTGGGCATGCAGTCAAGCAACGGTTGCGTCCGCACCGGCGGGGACGATCCCGAGACCGGCGGCGCCACGCCGCATGCGCGCGAGCCCCACCGAAGCCAGGAGCAGGCGTACCCGGGAGCCACAGGAGAGCTGCACTACGACGACCCGTGGTACGAGGCGCTGGCCTCGGGCTGGGGCGAGTCGGCCGCGGCGAGCGTGCCCCCGGCCGGGATTCCGGCGGCGGGCGCGACCGGCGCCGCGGCGACGGCCGAGATCTACCTCCAGGTGCAGCGCAGCCCGGCCTTCCAGGAGGTGCGCAGCCGGTATCGGCGGTTCGTGGCGCCCGCCGTCGTCGGATTCTTCGTCTGGTATGTGGCGTACGTCGTGACGGCCACGACCGCGCCGGCACTCATGGCGCGGCCGGTGGTGGGGGCGGTGAACGTGGCGCTGCTCGCCGGGCTCGGGCAGTTCCTCAGCACGTTCCTGCTCACCTGGGCCTACGCCCGGCATGCACGGCTGCGCCGCGACCGTGCGGCGCTCGAACTGCGCTGGGACACCCAGGAACTGACCCGCGGAGCCCGCGGCGGTGCCCTGTGACCGGCGATCATCAGACGCTCGCGCTGGTGCTGTTCAGCGTCTTCGTCGCGGTGACGCTGGGGATCACCACATGGGTGAGCCGCAACCGGCGCGGCTCGGCGGAGGAGTTCTACGCCGGGGGCCGGCTGTTCTCACCGATGGAAAATGGTTTTGCCATCGCCGGCGACTACATGTCGGCCGCCTCCTTCCTCGGCATCTCCGGATTGATCGCGCTCTTCGGGTACGACGGCCTGCTGTACTCCGTGGGCTTCCTCGTCGCCTGGCTGGTGGTGCTGTTCCTGGTGGCCGAACTGGTCCGCAACTGCGGGCGCTTCACCCTGGCCGACGTGGTCGCCGCGCGGATGAGGGAGCGGCCGGTGCGGATCGCGGCGGGAACCTCGTCGGTCACCGTGTCCGTTCTCTATCTGGTGGCGCAGATGGTCGGCGCGGGCAGCCTGGTCGCGCTGCTCCTCGGAGACACGGGGGAGGCGGCCCGCTCCTGGGCCGTCATCGGGGTGGGCGCGCTCATGGTCGTCTACGTGTCGCTGGGAGGGATGCGCGCCACGACCTGGATCCAGATCGTCAAGGCGGTGCTGCTGCTGGGCGGCACCGTCACGCTCACCGTGCTCGTCCTTCTGCGCTTCCACGGAGACTTCGACCAACTGCTGCGCACGGCCGCCGAGCGCAGCGGACACGGCGACGCGTTCCTGGCGCCAGGGCTGAAGTACGGCGGGGACTGGACGGCGCGCTTCGACTTCATGAGCCTCGGTCTGGCGCTGGTGCTGGGCACGGCCGGGCTGCCGCACATCCTGTCGCGTTTCTACACCGTGCCGACCGCCCAGGCCGCCCGGCGGTCCGTCGTCTGGTCGATCGGGCTCATCGGCGGCTTCTACCTGATGACGATCGTGCTGGGCTTCGGCGCGGCGGCGATCGTCGGCCCGGACGCCGTCCGCGGCTCGAACGCGTCCGGGAACACGGCGGTGCCCCTTCTGGCCCTCGATCTGGGCGGCGGTCCCCACTCCACGGGTGGCACCGTTCTGTTCGCGGTGGTGGCGGCCGTCGCCTTCGCCACGATCCTCGCGGTCGTCGCCGGGATCACGCTGGCCTCGTCGGCGTCGGTGGCGCACGACCTCTACGCCTCCTTGCGTAGCCGGCGCTCCAGGCCCCGCAGCGAGGTGGCGGTGGCGCGGGTCGCCGCCGTGGGAGTCGGAGCGGTCGCGATCGCCCTCGGTCTGCTGGCCCGTGATCTCAACGTCGCCTTTCTGGTCGGACTCGCGTTCGCCGTAGCGGCCTCCGCGAACCTGCCGGTCCTGCTGTACTCGCTGTTCTGGCGAAGCTTCACCACACGGGGCGCCGTGTGGTCGGTGTACGGCGGGCTGATTCCGGCCCTCGCGCTCGTGGTGTTGTCGCCGGTGGTGTCGGGCAGTCCGGGGTCGCTCTTCCCGGCCGTGGACTTCCAGTACTTCCCGCTGGAGAACCCCGGCCTGGTCTCGATTCCGCTGGGCTTCCTGGCGGGCTGGCTGGGCACGGTCACCTCGGCCGAGGTCGCGGACGAGGCCAGGCACGCGGAGGCCGAGGTGCGGTCCCTGACCGGGGCGGGCGCGGCGTAGTGCCGTGACCGGAAAGGCGCGCCGGCTCGCCGCGCCCGGAACATCGGGCGCGGCTGCCTTCCCGGCACGCCGTTGTGGTCGGGCACCGGCGACGGGGTGCGGGGAGGAGGAGCGCCGAAGCCGTGCCCCGGGCGGTCCCGCCGCAGCGGAAGGACCGGCCTGGCTTCCTACGGAGCCACCCACGCGTACCGGTGCTCAGGGCGGCCGGTGTCGCCGTACTTGAGCGACAGGTGCAGCCGCCCGGCCTGCTCGAGGTGGCGCAGATAGCGCTGGGCGGTGGAGCGGCTCAGGCCGGTCTCGGCGGCGACCTCGTGGGCCGAGAGCGGATGGTCGGCACGGTGCAGAACCGCGCAGATCAGGTCCGTGGTCGGTTCCGAGTGCCCGCTGGGCAGGCCGGGGGAGGAGGGCGCCGGCGTGGTGCGCAGGGCGCTGAAGATCCGGTCCACCTGGTCCTGACCTGCGACGCCGTGGCCGCCGACCCGGTCGACCGTGCGGCGCAGGGCGGCGTACGAGTCGAGCCGGGTGCGCAGTGCCGCGAAGGTGAACGGTTTCACCAGGTAGTGCAGGGCGCCCAGCCGCATCGCGGTCTGCACCGTCCTGACGTCCCCGGCCGCTGTGATCATGATGACGTCCGTGCCATGGCCCTGTTCCCTCATGCGGTGGACGAGTTCCAGTCCGGTGCCGTCGGGCAGATAGTGGTCGAGCAGGACCAGGTCGATGCCTCCGCGCTGCACCGAGGCGAGCGCCTGGGCGGCATTGTGCGCGCGGGCGGCGACCCGGAAGCCGGGAACCTTCCCCACGTATTTGGCGTTGATCTCGGCGACACGGAAGTCGTCGTCCACCACCAGGACGTCAATCATCGGGCCTCTCTCCGTCAAGGCCAGGCGGGCGATGTGCCCGTGTTTCGGCTTCGTTGTTCTAGCGCGAGCTAAACGAGCACAACAGGCCCTTGCAAGCAAAAGAAGCGCATGCGCCCAGAAGGCTGCTCCAGCGTCGCCGCTCGCCTCTACCGTCCCCGGCCATGAGCGCACACACCAGCCCCGCCATCGAGCTGCGGGGTGCTAGCAAGGTCTTCAGGACCCCGTCGGGGGCCCCGCACACCGCGGTGCGGGACCTCGACCTCACTGTTGCACGCGGCGAGTTCGTGGCCGTCGTCGGACCGACGGGATGCGGCAAGTCGACCACATTGACGCTGGTCAGCGGGTTGGAAGAGCCCACCCAGGGTGAGGTGCTGGTCACCGGCCAGGCCGTGCGCGGCGTCGGCGACAAGGTCGGCTTCGTCTTCCAGCAGGACGCGACCTTCCCGTGGCGTACGGTCCTGTCCAACGTCATGGCCGGACCGCGGTTTCGCGGTGTGCCCAAGGCGGAGGCGAAGCGCAGGGCCCGTGAATGGCTGGACCGGGTCGGACTCGCCGCCTTCGAGGACCGGTATCCGCACCAGCTCTCCGGTGGTCAGCGCAAACGCGTAGCCCTCGCCGCGACCTTCGTCAACGACCCCGAGATCCTGCTCATGGACGAGCCGTTCTCGGCGCTCGACGTGCAGACCAGGGCTCTGATGTCGGACGAGCTCCTCGAACTGTGGGAGGGCACCGGCGCATCCGTCGTGTTCGTCACCCACGACCTGGAGGAGTCGATCGCGCTGGCCGACAGGGTCGTCGTGATGACTGCCGGTCCCGCCACCGTGAAGCAGGTCTTCGACATCGACCTGCCGCGGCCGCGCAAGGTCGAGTCGGTGCGCCTGGAGCCGCGGTTCATCGAGATCTACCGCGAGATCTGGGAGTCCCTCGGCGAAGAGGTCCGCATCACCCGCGAAAGAGGTGCCGCACATGTCGCCTGACGTTCTCAGCACGCCGGTCGTCGACACGGCCAAGGCGCCGGACCGCGCCCACTCACGCGCGCGTGCCGCACGCAGGCGCAAGGTCGTCGTCATGGCCTCGAGAGCACTGCTCCTGGTGGCCGTGCTCGGTCTGTGGGAGGCGCTCTCCCGGGCCGAGATCATCGATCCGTTCAACTTCTCGATGCCCACGAAGATCTGGGACCAGATCTACACCTGGGTGACGCACGGAACCGCTCTCGGTTCACTGGGCGAGCAGATCTGGTTCACGCTCCACGAGGCGCTGCTGGGCTGGGTCATCGGTGTGGCCGCCGGTGTGGTGTGCGGGATCGCACTCGGGCGGATCGCCTTCCTCGCCGACGTCCTCGGGCCCTACATCAAGGTGCTGAACTCCATACCGAGGATCGTGCTGGCTCCGATCTTCGTGATCTGGTTCGGCCTCGGCCCCGCGTCCAAGGTCGCCTCGGCCGTCGTCCTGGTGTTCTTCCCGGTCTTCTTCAACGCCTTCCAGGGCGCTCGCGAGGTCGACCGCAACCTCGTCGCCAACGCCCGCATCCTCGGTGCGAGCGACCGCAGGGTGACGCTCCAGGTGGTCATCCCGTCGGCCACCTCCTGGATCTTCACCAGCCTGCACGTCAGCTTCGGCTTCGCTCTCATCGGCGCCATCGTCGGCGAGTACATCGGCGCGACCAAGGGCATCGGCCTGCTCGTCGCGCAGTCGCAGGGCACGTTCAACGCGGCCGGCGTGTACGCCGCCATGGTCATCCTCGCCGTGGTCGCCCTGGTCGCCGAGGGACTGCTGACCTTCGCCGAGAACCGCATCTTCCGCTGGAAGCCGGCCGGCTCCGACAGCTGACCATCGTTGAACGATCCTCCAAGACTTTCGCACCATCGCCGCACCCTCGGCATCGCCTTCTCACAAGGACGTGAACCCGCCATGCGCACTACCGTCAGATACACGGCCCTGGCCGCCGCCGGCCTGCTCGCCCTCACCTCGCTCACCGCCTGTGCCAACGACGCGGCGAGCACCGCGTCGACCGGCTCCGGCAGCAAGGGGGACGGCAAGGGGACGAAGGTCAAGATCATGGTCGGCGGCCTGGACAAGGTCATCTACCTGCCGGCCATGCTCACCCAGCGGCTGGGCTACTTCGACGCCGAAGGGCTCGACGTCGAGCTGCTGAGCGAGCCCGCCGGTGTGCAGGCCGAGACCGCGCTCGTCTCGGGCCAGGTCCAGGGCGCCGTCGGCTTCTACGACCACACCCTCGACCTCCAGGTGAAGGGGAAGGAAGTGGAGTCCGTCGTGCAGTTCTCGCACGCACCGGGCGAGGTGGAGATCGTCTCCACCAAGGCACAGGGCGACATCGACTCGCCCGAGGACTTCAAGGGCAAGAAGCTCGGCGTCACGGGCCTCGGCTCCTCCACCGACTTCCTCACCAAGTACCTGGCCGTCAAGAACGGCGTGAAGGTCAGCGACTTCACCCCGGTCGCCGTCGGCGCGGGGCCGACCTTCATCGCCGCGCTCCAGCAGGGCTCCATCGACGCCGGGATGACCACCGACCCGACCGTGGCGAACGTCCTCGACAAGAAGGCCGGCAAGATCCTCCTCGACATGCGCACTCCGAAGGGCTCCGAGGAGGCGCTCGGCGGCCCGTACCCCTCGTCGAGCCTGTACATGCAGACGGACTGGGTCAACGGCCACAAGGACACCGTCCAGAAGCTGGCCAACGCACTTGTCAGGACGCTCAAGTGGATGTCCACCCACAGCGCGTCCGAGATCGCCGAGAAGATGCCGGCCGACTACTCGCAGGGCAACAAGATGCTCTACTCGGTGGCCATCAAGAACACGCTGCCCATGTTCACCGTGGACGGTGTGATGCCCGAGAACGGGCCCGAGACCGTCGAGAAGGTCCTCAAGGCCTTCAACCCGGCCGTCAGGAACGCCGATGTGGACCTGGACAAGACCTACACGACCGAGTTCGTCGCCAAGGCGAAGGGCTGACCGCCGAGCAGCCGACGGCCTCCTCCCGAGGCCCCGCCGTCAGGCGCGGGTCGCCCACACGTAACGGTGTTCCGGGCGGCCCGCGTCGCCGTACTTCAGGGTCAGCCTGGCCCTCCCCGTGCGTTCCAGGAGCTTCAGGTAGCGCTGGGCGGTCTGCCGGCTCACCCCGGTGCGGTCGGCGATCTCCTGGGCCGACAGCGGCCCTTCGGCGTTCATCAGGGACTGCCGCACGAGTTCGGCCGTGGTGGGGGAGTGGCCCTTGGGCAGGCCGGGCTCCGAGGGAGCGGACAGCGCGCCGAAGATGCGGTCGACGTCGGCCTGCTCGGCCTCACCGCCGCCGTCGAGCGTGCGGCGCAGATCGGCGTACGCCTCCAGCTTGCCGCGCAGACCGGCGAAGGCGAACGGCTTCACCAGGTACTGCAGGGCGCCGTGGCGCATCGCGGCCTGCACGGTCGAGACGTCCCGCGCGGCGGTGACCATGATCACGTCCGTCTGGTGGCCGCGCCGCCGCATCTCCTGCACGACCTCCAGGCCCGTGTCGTCCGGCAGGTAGTGATCCAGCAGGACGAGGTCCAGGTGCGGCAGCAGTTCAAGCTGGCGCAGCGCGTCGGCGGCGCTGTGGGCCTCGCCGGCGACGTGGAAGCCCGGGACCTTCTCGACGTAGGCGGCGTTGACCCGGGCCACCCTGGCGTCGTCGTCCACGACCAGAACCTCGATCATCGTGCCTCCTCCTCGACGGCGCCGAGCGCCGCTGCGGCCGGCACGGGTTCCGGATCCGGCTCGGTCGGCGCCCCCGGCCCGACCAGGGCCTCAGGCTCGGTCAGCGCCTCCGGCAGGACGACGGTGAACTCGGCGCCCCCGCCTGCCGCCTCGCCGACGGCGGCACTGCCGCCCTGCCGTTCGGCGAGCCTGCGCACCAGCGAGAGCCCGATGCCGCGCTTGCCGTGCGCCGGCGGCTTCTTCGTCGACCAGCCCTCGGTGAAGATCGACTCACGGTGTGCCTCCGGGATGCCGGGCCCGGTGTCGCGGACCCGCAGGACCGCGGTACGCCCCTCCGTCCGCAGCTCGACCTCCACGCGCGCGTGCGGAGTGCCCGCCACGGCGTCGAGCGCGTTGTCCACGAGATTGCCCACGACGGTGACCAGCCCGCGCGGATCGATCAGCCGGTCGGGCAGCCGGGTCCGGTCGGAGACCCACAGGGCGACGCCCCGCTCCGCCGCGACGGTCGCCTTGCCGACCAGCAGGGCGGCGAGCAGAGGATCCCCGATCTTCTCCGTCACCTGTTCCGCGGTGGCCCGGTGGTCGCCGACCACCTCCCCCACGAAGTCGACGGCGTCGTCGAACATCTCCAGTTCCAGCAGCCCGAGCAGGGTGTGCATGCGGTTGGCGTGCTCGTGGTCCTGGGCGCGCAGCGCGTCGATGAGACCGCGCGTCGAGTCGAGTTCCCGGCCCAGCTGTTCCAGCTCGGTGCGGTCGCGCAGGGTCGCCACGGCGCCGCCGTCGTCGGTGGGCATCCGGTTCACCACCAGGACGCGCTGTCCGCGTACGGCGATCAGGTCCGTGCCGGTCACCCGGCCGGCCAGGACGTCCGCCGTACGTCCCGCGCCGAGCGCCTCGTCGGGCGGCGAGCCCACCGCCTCGTCCCCGATGCCGAGGAGACGCTGGGCCTCGTCGTTGAGCAGCCGGACGCGGCCCGCGCGGTCCAGGGCCACGACGCCCTCGCGGATGCCGTGCAGCATCGCCTCGCGCTCGGAGAGCAGCGCGGAGATGTCCGAGAAGGCCAGGTCACGGGTCTGCCGGTGGAGGCGCCGGGAGATGAGCCACGCGGCCAGCGCGCCGACGGCGAGGGCTCCTCCGGCGTAGGCGAACAGCCCGGGGATGGCGTGGATGAGCCGGGCGCGCACGCTGTCGTACTCGATGCCGACCGAGACCGCGCCGATGATGTCGCCGTCGGCGTCGCGCAGCGGGACCTTGCCGCGGGCCGAGCGGCCCAGGGTGCCGCTGTCGATCTCCATGACGTCCTTGCCCGCCAGCGCCTGACTCGGGTCCGTCGAGACGTGCCCGCCGACCTGATCGAGGTCGGTGTGCGACCAGCGCGTGCCGTTGAGGTCCATCACCACGACGTACTCGGCCCCGCTGGCCGTGCGGATCCGTTCGGCCTCGCGCTGCACCGGGCCGTCGACCGACGGCGGCGTGCTCTGCAGATCCTCGGCGATCTGGGGCATCGCCGCTGTCGTCTGCGCGATGGCGAGGGCCCTGCGCATCGCCTGGTCGTCCAGCTGATTGCTGAGCGGAGCGAGGAACAGCCCGGTCGCGAGCACCACGACGCCCGCGGCGATCGCCAGCTGCATGAGCAGGACCTGCGAGAACATGCGCCGCGGCATTCCGAGGCGCAGCCGCCGGGCGGGGGGAGTGGGGCTCATACCCAAGACGGTACGTGGGCCGACCTGTGCAGCCGAAGGGGCGGGTGGGGCCGATCTCCCCAGCGGCTCAGACGGAAACGGTACGCGCGCGTGCTTGCGCGGGCGGCCCGACCCGTCCCGTGAGGCATGTCATCGTGCCGAGGCCGCGCCCGCCAGTTCGTGCACCGCCACCACGTCCATCCGCGCGGGCGCACCGAGGACGGACGTGCCGCAGCTCTCCGGCCTCGGCGGCAGCGAGGCGCCCTGGTCCACGACGACGAGCCAGTGCCGTCCGTCCGTGTGCGCGACCGTCACCTCCCAGCGGGGTGCTTCGCCGGCCGTGTGCACGACGCCGAGCACCCCGGCGGCGTCCTCGCCGGTCTCCGCGCGCACCGCCAGCTCAGCCGCCTGGCCGGGCCGGTCCCAGGCCGAGCTGCCCCGGCAGCCCTCCGTGACGATCCGGTCCTCCCGGACGCCGCGCAGGACCTCCTCGACCGCGTGGGCCGTGACCCGGCCGTACGCGTAACCGTGCGGCAGGACGAGCAGGGTGGGGGAGAAGCGATGGCCCCCCAGATGAGTGACCTCCCAGGCTCCTCGCACCCCCGACGCGGCGAGCTCCGCGGCCAGCGGACGGCCGAGCAGCGCGCAGCAGCGGTCCCGCTTGCCGTTGGTGCAGACGAGGGCGAGCGGGTCGCCCGTGTGGGACGCACCGCCCAGCACCCTGTCGAACGAGTGGTGGTCGCCCCGGCCGAGCGCGGCGAAGTCGAGGTCCAGCAACCGGCGAGGGTCGTGCGTCACGGCGCCGCGCAGCCACACCCGTCCAGGAGCGGTGTGGGCCGCGTACACCTGCCGCAGGGCCGGTGTGCCGAAGTCCGCGTGGCGACCGGGCCGCCGGATGAGCGCGACGCGCACGCCCGTGTCCTGCGCGGCGGCCTCCAGGGCGCGTCCCAGAACGGGGTCCAGGTGGCTCGAGACCAGTGCTCGGGCGCCCCAGGGTCCGGGCTGTTCCAGGAGCAGCCAGGTGGTCGCCGTGGCCGCGGTTCCGGCGATGGGCTCGTCAAGGTCCCGCGAGACGGTTGCACACGTACTCACAGAGGTGAGCCTAACCTGAGTTGCGGCGGGACGACTCCCGGACGGGGGAGAAGGGGGAGGCGGGTGGGACGGGAGGGACCGGCAAGGCGAGCGGGACCCAGCGCACCGCCGGGGCCGGCGCACCGCCCGGGACGTCGTGGCAGCCGGGGACCGCGAGCCCGGCCTGCCTACTCCGGCAGGGGCTGAGGCGGTTCTGGACCCACGTAGTGGCCGCTCGGGCGCATCCGCAGCGGCCGCTCGCCGTACTCCTCCAGGGCATGGGCGATCCAGCCCGCCGTACGGGATACGGCGAAGACGGTCTCGCCGGCCGACGGCTCCATGCCGCAGGACACGGTGAACACGGCGAGGGCCAGGTCCACGTTGGCGTGCAGCGGCGTGTGCCGGGCCGCCGTGGCGACGACGTCCCGGGCCGCGTCGAGAGCGGGCGCCGCCTCGGGGATGTCCTCCAGGAGTGCGAACAGGGCACGCGCGCGCGGGTCCTCGCCGGTGTACAGCGGGTGACCGAGGCCGGGGATGCGGCGGCCGGCGCGCAGTTCCTCCGCGATCACGGGTGCGGCGCGGCCGAGGTCGAGCACCTGCAGCAGCATGCGGTGGGCGAGCCCGCCGGCCGCGCCGTGCAGCGGTCCTTCCAGCACCCCCAGCCCCGCGGAGACGGCCGCGTAGGCGTGCGCACGGGCGGAGGCCGCGACCCGCACGGCCAGCGTCGAGGCGGCCAGGTCGTGGTCGGCGAGCAGCCCGAGCGCCGTGTCGAGGACCTGCAGCCGTGCCTCTTCGGCCGGGCGCCCGCTGAGCCGTCCCCACAGACGGCGGGCGAGCGGGCCCTCGACGGCCCGGCCCTGCGTCTGCGGGGGCAGGGCGGCGACGAACGTGGGGATCAGGGTCCGCGCGGCGCCGAGCACGGACTCCTCGGACAGGTCGAACCGCAGCGGGTCCACGGCAGCCGCCGCCACCGCGGCCACCCGCAGACGGTCGGTCGTGCCGGTGTGCTCCGGCAGTGCGCCGACGGCCCGGACGGCGGCCTCGACGGACTCCGCGGACGCCGTGAAGACGGCTCCGGGGCGCGACCGGCCGGTCCACAGCCATTCGGCGACCTCCTCGTAGGAGTGCCGGACGGCCAGCTCGACCGCGTCGACCCCGCGGTAGTAGTAGCGGTTCTCGTCGATCGACGTGAGGCGGGTGCGCACGGACAGCTCCGCCCCGGGCCTCGCCGTCCCCTCGGCATCGCGTCTGGTACGCCGGGCGAGCGCCTCGACCTCTCCGGCGTCGAAGGTGCTTCCCCGGCCCGCGGCTGCGCGCCGGCTGCCCAGCCGGCCGCGGCTGACGTACGCGTAGACCGTCTCGGGCTTCACCCCGAGCAGCTCGGCGGCCTCTTTGGTGCTCAGCCGCCGTTCGGGGCGGCCGGGTGCGGGGTCGTCGTCGTGCATGGGGGTCACCGTATCCACATGGTCCACCTGCCGGTTCCCGGCAGCACGGACGGCGGCTCTGTTCCGGGTGCGGCGATGCGGGAGGGCGCGGGCGCCTGCCGCCGTCCCGCGTCGATCGTTCACTCCGCGGGCGGGCACCCGACTCGTATTCTGGGCGCGCAGTCAGTCCGTGCAGGCGTGCCGGAGCCCTGAGCCGGTCCACGCGCAGGTGTCAGAAAGGTCGTCGTACGGTGGCACACGCTCCCGGTCCGCAGCAGATCCCGGTCGTCGTCCTCGCCGGATTCCTGGGTTCGGGGAAGACGACACTGCTCAACCACCTGCTGCACCACAGCGGAGGCAGCCGGATCGGTGCGATCGTCAACGATTTCGGCGCCATCGAGATCGACGCCATGGCGGTGGCCGGCGCGCTCGGCGACTCCACCGTCTCACTCGGCAACGGCTGCCTGTGCTGTGCCGTCGACGCGGGTGAACTGGACGTCTACCTCGGGCGGCTGGCCCGGCCCGGCGCCGGGATCGACGTCATCGTGATCGAGGCCAGCGGCCTCGCCGAACCGCAGGAACTCGTCCGCATGGTGCTCGCCAGCGATCATCCGGGGATCGTCTACGGCGGGCTCGTCGAGGTCGTCGACGCTGCCGAGTTCGACGACACGCGGGCGAGGCACCCCGAGATCGACCGGCATGTCGCCCTCGCCGATCTCGTCGTCGTGAACAAGCTCGACCGCGCACCGGACCCCGAGCGAGTCCTCGGGCTCGTCCGCGCCCTCACCGACCGGGCCGCCGTCGTCCCGGCCGTCCACGCCCGTGTGGACCCCGAGCTCCTCTTCGACTGCCGGCCGAGCGAGGAGCGCATCGGGCAGCTGTCCTTCGACGACCTGCACCGGCAGACCGACGCACACGGCGCCGACGCACACGGAGCGGATCCGCACGGCACCGACGCGGACGGCGCCTGCGCGGACGCGCACGGCGGGCACCTGCACGCCGGCTACGACAGCGTGTCCTTCGCCTCCGAGGTCCCTCTCGACCCGCGCCGGCTGATGCGGTTCCTAGACAGCAGGCCGGAGGGTCTCTACCGGATCAAGGGGTACGTCGACTTCGGTCCCCACGACCCGGTCAACCGGTACGCCGTGCACGCGGTCGGGCCCTTCCTGCGCTTCTACCCGCACCCCTGGCCCAGTGCCGGCGCCCGCCTCACCCAGCTCGTGCTCATCGGCGCCGGCATCGACGCCGCAGCCCTGGGCAAGGAACTCGAGGGCTGTCGTAGCGACGCCCCACACGCCGACGAACACGGCATGTGGGGTGTCCTGCGCTTCGTCCAGAGTCCCGAGGAGGACCTCCTCGGGGAAGACCTTCCCGAAGACCTTCCCGAGGAAGACCTGACCGGGACGGCCGACGCCTGGGCGGACGGACCGGAAGGGTCCACCGTCTAGATCGGCCCCGCCACCACGCTCACCGTCTTCGCCAGCGACACACCCGAGCCGTCACGGCGCGGGTCGATCTCCGGCAGCTCGGCCGGCAGACCGTTCTTCTGGGCGGCCTTGGCAGGGACGGGGCCCGCCCAGGCCAGCGACAGGCAGTCCTCGCCCTTGAGGAACCGCTGGCAGCGCACACCGCCGGTGGCGCGGCCCTTGCGCGGATACTGGTCGAACGGGGTCAGCTTGGCGGTCGTCTGGACCGAGTCGTCCAGCGTCCCCCGGGAGCCGGCGATGGTGAACACCACGGCGTCCACCGCCGGGTCCACGGCCGTGAAGGAGATGACCTTCGCGCCCTCGGTGAGCTTGACGCCCGCCATGCCACCCGCCGGACGGCCCTGCGGGCGCACCTGGGAGGCCTGGTAGCGCAGCAGCTGGGCGTCGTCCGTGATGAAGACCAGGTCCTCCTCGCCGGTGCGCAGTTCGACGGCGCCGACGATCCGGTCCCCGTCCCTGAGGGTGATGACCTCCAGTTCGTCCTTGTTCGTCGGGTAGTCGGGCACGACCCGCTTGACGACGCCCTGTTCCGTGCCGATGGCCAGTCCGGGCGACGACTCGTCGAGCGTGGTCAGGCAGACCACCGTCTCGTCGCCCTCGAGGGACACGAACTCCGCCAGCGGGGCCCCGCCGGACAGGTTCGGCGCGGACGCCGTGTCCGGAAGCTGCGGCAGGTCGACGACGTTGATCCGCAGCAGACGGCCCGAGGACGTCACCGCGCCGATCTCCCCGCGCGCGGTGGCCGGCGCCGCCGAGACGATCACGTCGTGCTTGGTGCGCTTGCCGTCCCCGTCCCCGTCCTCGGCGTCGGCCGTGAAGGGATCGCCGTTCGCGGTGCGGGCCAGCAGTCCCGTGGAGGACAGCAGGACGCGGCAGGGGTCGTCCGCCACCTGGAGGGGCACCGCGGCGGCCGTGGCGCCCGACGACTCCAGCAGGACCGTACGCCGTTCGGTGCCGAACTTCTTGGCCACCGTGGCGAGTTCCGCGGAGACCAGCTTGCGCAGCTCCGCGTCCGAGTCCAGGATCCGGGTCAGCTCGGCGATCTCCCCGGTGAGCCTCTCCTTCTCCGCCTCCAGTTCGATGCGGTCGTACTTGGTGAGGCGGCGCAGCGGGGTGTCCAGGATGTACTGGGTCTGGATCTCCGACAGCCCGAAGCGCTCCATCAGGCGCTCCTTGGCCTGCGCGCTGTTCTCGCTGGAGCGGATCAGCCGGATGACCTCGTCGATGTCGACGAGGGCCGTCAGCAGACCCTCCACCAGGTGCAGCCGGTCACGGCGCTTGGTGCGGCGGAACTCGCTGCGGCGCCGCACGACGTCGAACCGGTGGTCGAGGTAGACCTCCAGCAGCTCCTTCAGGCCCAGCGTGAGCGGCTGGCCGTCCACCAGCGCCACGTTGTTGATGCCGAAGGACTCCTCCATCGGCGTCAGCTTGTAGAGCTGCTCCAGGACCGCCTCGGGCACGAAGCCGTTCTTGATCTCGATGACCAGGCGCAGACCGTGCGCCCGGTCCGTGAGGTCCTTGACGTCGGCGATGCCCTGGATCTTCTTCGAGCCGACCAGGTCCTTGATCTTGGCGATGACCTTCTCGGGGCCGACCGTGAAGGGCAGTTCGGTGACGACCAGGCCCTTGCGGCGGGCCGTGACCGTCTCCACCGCGACCGTGGCACGGATCTTGAACGTGCCGCGGCCGCTCTCGTAGGCGTCGCGGATGCCGGAGAGGCCGACGATCCGGCCGCCGGTCGGCAGATCGGGGCCCGGGACGAACTTCATCAGGGCGTCCAGGTCCGCGCCGGGGTAGCGGATCAGATGGCGGGCTGCCGCGACGACCTCGCCCAGATTGTGCGGCGGCATGTTCGTGGCCATGCCGACCGCGATCCCGGACGCGCCGTTGACCAGCAGGTTCGGGAAGGCGGCGGGCAGCGCCACCGGCTCCTGCTCCTGCCCGTCGTAGTTCGGCGCGAAGTCGACCGTGTCCTCGTCGATCGACTCCGTCATCAGGCTCGTCGCCGCGGCCTGGCGGCACTCCGTGTACCGCATGGCGGCCGGCGGGTCGTCGTTGCCCAGGGAGCCGAAGTTGCCGTGGCCGTCGACGAGCGGCAGGCGCATGGAGAAGGGCTGGGCCATGCGCACCAGGGCGTCGTAGATCGAGGAGTCGCCGTGCGGGTGCAGCTTGCCCATGACCTCGCCGACGACACGGGCGCACTTCACATAGCCGCGCTCCGGGCGCAGGCCCATCTCGTTCATCTGGTAGACGATGCGGCGGTGCACCGGCTTCAGGCCGTCACGGGCGTCCGGCAGGGCGCGGGAGTAGATGACCGAGTACGCGTACTCGAGGAAGGAGCCCTGCATCTCGTCGACGACGTCGATGTCGAGGATCCGCTCCTCGTACGAGTCGTCGGGCGGCGGGGTCTTCGTGCTGCGGCGGGCCATCGCTGCCGGCTCCTTGCTGGGGCGTGTGACGGGATCTGACGCGGACCATTGTGGACCGTGGCACTGACAGGGCGGGCGAGGACCCGGCGTCGGCCCTTGGGCCCCGCCCGCGAAGCCGCCTCGTCCACGGCTGCCCGCAGGCTACGCGATCTCGCTCTCGGCGTATGTCGTCCGGGAACTTCGCCTCCTGTCCGCACGCTTGCATACAGTGACAGGACCGGCAGGAAAACCGCGGTTTCGACGACCGCGTCCGCGATCGGAAGGGACGTACATGCCCATGGGTCACACGGCCACAGCCCAGGCAGGCTCCGGGGGCCTGACAGCGACCGAGCACCGCCTGGCCAACGGCCTGCGTGTGGTGCTCTCGGAGGACCACCTGACCCCCGTGGCGGCGGTGTGCCTCTGGTACGACGTCGGCTCACGCCATGAAGTCAAGGGCCGTACCGGCCTTGCTCACCTTTTCGAGCACCTCATGTTCCAGGGGTCGGGCCAGGTCAAGGGCAACGGTCACTTCGAGCTCGTCCAGGGTGCGGGCGGTTCGCTGAACGGCACCACCAGTTTCGAGCGCACCAACTACTTCGAGACCATGCCCGCCCACCAGCTGGAGCTCGCCCTCTGGCTGGAGGCGGACCGCATGGGATCCCTGCTCACCGCGCTCGACGACGAGTCGATGGAGAACCAGCGCGACGTCGTCAAGAACGAACGCCGCCAGCGCTACGACAACGTCCCCTACGGCACGGCCTTCGAGAAGCTGACGGCCCTCGCCTACCCCGACGGCCACCCCTACCACCACACGCCGATCGGCTCGATGGCCGACCTGGACGCGGCGACGCTGGAGGACGCGCGGGCGTTCTTCCGCACGTACTACGCGCCCAACAACGCGGTCCTGTCGGTGGTCGGCGACATCGACCCGGAGCAGACGCTCGCCTGGGTCGAGAAGTACTTCGGCTCCATCGCCGGGCACGACGGCAAGCCCGAGCCGCGTGACGGCTCCCTGCCCGACGTCATCGGCGAGCAGTTGCGGGAGGTCGTCGAGGAGGAGGTGCCGGCCCGCGCCCTGATGGCCGCCTACCGTCTGCCCGAGGACGGCACGCGCGCGTGCGACGCCGTCGACCTGGCGCTCACCGTCCTCGGCGGCGGCGAGTCCTCCCGTCTCTACAACCGGCTCGTGCGCCGCGACCGTACGGCGGTGGCGGCCGGCTTCGGCCTGCTGCGGCTCGCCGGGGCGCCCTCCCTGGGCTGGCTGGACGTGAAGACGTCCGGCGACGTCGAGGTGCCCGTCATCGAGGAGGCCATCGACGAGGAGCTCGCCCGGTTCGCCGAGGAGGGCCCCACCGCCGAGGAAATGGAGCGCGCCCAGGCCCAGTTGGAGCGCGAGTGGCTCGACCGGCTCGGCACGGTCGCCGGCCGCGCCGACGAACTGTGCCGGTTCGCCGTCCTGTTCGGCGACCCGCAGCTCGCCCTCACCGCGGTCGAGCGTGTGCTGGACGTGACGGCCGAGGAGGTGCGGGAGATCGCCGAGGCCCGCCTGCGTCCCGACAACCGCGCGGTGCTCGTCTACGAGCCCACCGCCGCCGAAGCCCCCGCCGACCAGGACGAGAACGAGGAGGCGGCCCGGTGACCGAGCTCGCCACGATGGACTTCCACCCCCAGCCCCAGGCGGGCGAGGCCAAGCCGTGGGCGTTCCCGGCGCCCGAGCGTGCCGCCCTGGCCAACGGCCTGACAGTGCTGCACTGCCACCGCCCCGGCCAGCAGGTCGTGGCCGTCGAGATCCTGCTCGACGCCCCGCTGGACGCCGAGCCGGCCGGTCTCGACGGCCTCGCCACGATCATGGCGCGCGCCTTCACCGAGGGGACCGACAAACACTCCGCCGAGGAGTTCGCCGCCGAACTGGAGCGCTGCGGCGCCACCCTGGACGCGCACGCCGACCACCCCGGCGTCCGCATCAGCCTCGAGGTCCCGGCCTCGCGCCTGACCAAGGGCCTCGGTCTGCTCGCGGACGCCCTCAGGGCGCCCGCGTTCGCCGACAGCGAGATCGAGCGCCTCGTGCGCAACCGCCTGGACGAGATCCCGCACGAGCTGGCCAACCCCTCCCGGCGCGCTGCCAAGGAGCTCTCGAAGGAGCTGTTCCCGGCCACCGCCCGCATGTCGCGTCCGCGCCAGGGCACGGCCGAGACGGTCGAGAAGATCGACTCCGCGGCCGTCCGCGGCTTCTACGACAAGCACGTCCGCCCGGCGACGGCCACCGCCGTGGTCGTCGGCGACCTCACCGGCGTGGACCTGGACGCACTCCTGGGCGACACCCTGGGCGCCTGGACGGGCTCCGCAGCCGAGCCCCGGCCCGTGCCGCCGGTCACCGCCGACGACGCCGGCCGGGTCGTCATCGTGGACCGCCCGGGGGCCGTCCAGACGCAGCTGCTGATCGGCCGGATCGGCGCCGACCGGCACGACCGCGTGTGGCCCGCCCAGGTGCTCGGCACCTACTGCCTCGGCGGCACCCTCACCTCCCGCCTGGACCGCGTCCTGCGTGAGGAGAAGGGCTACACCTACGGCGTCCGCGCCTTCGGGCAGGTCCTTCTGTCCGCCCCGGACGGCTCGGGCGCCGCGATGCTCGCCATCAGCGGCTCGGTCGACACCCCGAACACCGGCCCGGCGCTGGACGACCTGTGGAAGGTGCTGCGCACCCTCGCCGCCGAGGGGCTGACCGACGCCGAGCGCGACGTCGCCGTGCAGAACCTGGTGGGGGTGGCGCCGCTGAAGTACGAGACCGCGGCGGCCGTCGCCAGCACGCTGGCCGACCAGGTCGAACAGCACCTGCCCGACGACTACCAGGCGACGCTGTACCGGCAGCTCGCCGCAACCGGCACGGTGGAGGCCACCGCGGCGGCCGTGAACGCCTTCCCGGTGGACCGCCTGGTGACGGTCCTGGTGGGTGACGCGGCCCAGATCAAGGCGCCCGTCGAGGCCCTGGGCATCGGCGAGGTGAAGGTCGTGTCCGCCGAGTAGCCGAGGATCGCCGCGGCAACGGCACGCACCCGCAGAGGCCCTGGTCGACCGAGTGTCACCAGGGCTTCTGTTTGTCCGAATTGAGGCGGACGTTGCCTGTCTGCCCTGTGGGATGCGCTACAAAAACCGTGATCCGTTTGAGGATTGATCCCTTCGCCGCTTAGCTTCATCCGGGCTGTCCGTCAGGCACTGCGCCGCAAGCCGCGGCACCGGACAGTCATCGCCGAGTCCCCGTACGGCGCGAGCCAGGGGAGCCGGGGACCCACTTGTGAAGTCCCTGGGGTGAATCGGACGCCCGCGTGTACACGAGGGTGTCCGTAGGAGACCTTCCTGCTCCGAACCCGTCAGCTAACCCGGTAGGCGAGAGGGAAGGAAAGGACACCTCTGACTTCATGGCGTTCACCTGCGCCACCGGGAAGCACCGCCGGCCCAGCCGGATGCAGCGCTCCACCGCTCGCGCGGTCGGCGTGGCGGCGCTCACCGGCACCGGCGTGATGGCCTCCGTCGCCTCCGCCCCGGCCTTCGCGGCCGAGCCCACCCCCGAGCAGACCGGTCTGATCCCCGTCGTCACGGCGGGCGAGTCCGTGGCCGAGTCGGTCGCCGACCAGGTCGACGAGCAGGTCGCCGCACAGAAGAAGGCCGCCTTCGAGGAGGCCGCCCGCCAGGCCGCCGCGAAGAAGGCGGTGGAGGAGCGCGAGGCACGCGTGCGTGCCGCCCGTGAGGCCGAGCGCAAGCGGCTCAACGCCTTCGTGTCGCCGATCACCGGCTCCTACGTCTCCACCGGCTACCAGGCCAGCAGCTCGCTGTGGTCCTCCGGCAGCCACACCGGCGTCGACTTCCACGCCGCCAGCGGCACCACCGTGCACGCGGTCGGCCTCGGCACCGTGGTCGAGACGGGCTGGGGCGGCGCCTACGGCAACCAGATCGTCATCAAGATGAACGACGGGACGTACACGCAGTACGGTCACCTGTTGTCCATCGAGGTGTCGGTGGGCCAGACGGTCACCCCGGGCCAGCGCATCGGGCTGTCCGGCGCGACCGGCAACGTCACCGGAGCGCACCTGCACTTCGAGGCCCGCACGACCCCCGAGTACGGCTCGGACATCGACCCGGTCGCCTATCTCCGCAAGCACGGCGTCAACGTCTGACGACCGACGGCGACAGATCGTTCGGCCCCGGCCCCTCGGCCGGGGCTTTCGCCGTTTTCGGGGCCCCGCTGTCCAAAAAATATCCCTGGATTCCGGCTCCCCGTCGGAAATTCCCGCTCATTGCAATAGAGTCACGGAACACACGTCAACCGTCGACGTTTCACGGGGATTAAGGCGGAGGTCCGTCATGCGAATTCCGGCGCACTCGGTGTGCACGGCCATCCGGGACGACATCGTCGCGGGTGTCTACGAACGCGGCAGCCGCCTCACCGAGGAACTCCTCGCCCGTCGCTACGGCGTCTCGCGCGTCCCTGTCCGCGAGGCGCTGCGCACCCTGGAGGCCGAGGGCTTCGTCGTCACCCGGCGGCACGCGGGCGCGTGTGTGGCGGAGCCGACCGAGCAGGAGGCGGCGGACCTGCTGGAGATGCGGCTGCTGCTGGAGCCGCTCGGCGCCTCCCGGGCCGCCCAGCGGCGCACGGAGGCCCATCTGAAGGTGCTGCGCGGGCTCGTCCGGCTGGGCCAGGAGCGGGCCAGGAGGGGCAACAGCGAGGATCTGCGCTCCCTGGGGGGCTGGTTCCACGAGACGCTCGCCCAGGCCTCCGGAAGCCCTGCCCTCGCGTCGATGCTCACCCAGCTCCGGCACAAGATCGCCTGGATGTACGCGGTGGAGGCGCCGGCGGACCCGGTGGAGTCCTGGGCGGAGCACGGCGCCATCGTCGACGCGGTGACGCGCGGCGACGGGGATCGCGCGCGGGCGGTCACCGCGCTGCACACCGAGCGCACGACACTCGCGCACCGGCTGCGCTTTTCCAAAGGACCGGAGCGGGCCGACCGTGTGAGGACTTCGCAACCTCCCGTAAACATGACGGGTCTGCGGCATTAACACGGGAGCCGTATACAAAGAAGGAGTAATTCGCGGGGGATTATTTCTGCTGCCCGTGCACGGGAATTGCGAAGGGCTCGCCCGAGAATTCGGACGAGCCCTTCACCGCATAACGCGGCGGTGCTCAGACGGTCTCGGGGAGTTCCTCGAGGCCTTCGGCGACCAGCTTCGCCAGCCGGTCGAGCGCGGCGTCCGCGCCCTCGGCGTCGGAGGCGAGGACGATCTCCTCGCCTCCCTGGGCGCCGAGGCCGAGAACGGCCAGCATGGAGGCCGCGTTGACGGGGTTGCCGTCGGCCTTGGCGATCGTCACGGGGATGCCTGCGGCCGTGGCGGCCCGGACGAAGATGGAAGCGGGGCGGGCGTGGAGGCCCTCGGCCCAGCCGACGTTGACGCGGCGCTCAGCCATGTGATGCTGCCCTTCGGTGTCTCAGGTTGTCTAGACCAGTGTTCCACAAGTGAAGCGTGTGAGGGACGGTCCCTGGGTGTCCCCTCACCGTGCGGTCCCCGGATCGCGGCCTCGACCCGGCGTGCGCCCTCCAGACTGCCTCGCGCCGTTGTCGGAAGCGAGCCGTAGTCTGGGCCCCATGCAGAGCGCGTCGGACCGGCACGAGTACCCCGCCCACTGGGAAGCCGACGTCGTGCTGCGCGACGGCGGCGCCGCGCGCGTACGCCCGATCACCGTCGACGACGCCGAGCGCCTGGTCAGCTTCTACGAGCAGGTGTCGGACGAGTCGAAGTACTACCGCTTCTTCGCGCCCTACCCGCGCCTGTCCGCGAAGGACGTCCACCGCTTCACGCACCACGACTTCGTGGACCGGGTGGGACTCGCGGCCACGGTCGGCGGCGAGTTCATCGCCACCGTGCGCTACGACCGCATCGGCGCCGACGGCATGGCCGCCTCCGCGCCGGCCGACGAGGCCGAAGTGGCCTTCCTCGTCCAGGACGCCCATCAGGGACGAGGTGTGGCCTCCGCCCTCCTCGAGCACATCGCGGCCGTCGCGCGCGAGCGCGGCATCCGCCGCTTCGCCGCCGAGGTGCTCCCCGCCAACAACAAGATGATCAAGGTGTTCACGGACGCCGGCTACACCCAGAAGCGCAGCTTCGAGGACGGCGTCGTCCGCCTGGAGTTCGACCTCGAGCCCACCGAACGCTCCCTCGCCGTGCAGCGCGCGCGGGAACAGCGTGCCGAGGCGCACTCCGTGCGGAGGCTCCTGACGCCCGGCTCCGTCGCCGTCGTCGGCGTCGGTCGCGCCCGGGGCGGGGTCGGCAGGAGCGTCCTCGGCAATCTCCGGGAGGCCGGGTTCACCGGACGCCTGCACGCCGTGAACCAGGCCTTTCCCGAGGATCTGAAGGAACTCGACGGGGTGCCCGCCCACCGCTCCGTGCGGGACATCGCCGAGCCCGTCGACCTCGCGGTCGTCGCCGTGCGGGCCGAACACGTGCCCGCGGCCGTCGCCGAATGCGGCGAGCACGGCGTGCAGGGACTCGTCGTCCTCTCCTCCGGCTATGCCGAGAGCGGTCCCGACGGGCGCGAGCGCCAGCGTGAACTCGTACGCCACGCACGCGCGTACGGCATGCGGATCATCGGCCCCAACGCCTTCGGGGTCATCAACACCTCGCCCCAGGTGCGCCTCAACGCCTCACTCGCCCCCGAGATGCCGAGGCCGGGCCGGATCGGCCTGTTCGCCCAGTCCGGCGCCATCGGCATCGCCCTGCTCTCCCGGCTGCACCGGCGCGGCGGCGGGGTCACCGGCGTCACCGGCGTGTCGACCTTCGTCTCCTCCGGCAACCGTGCGGACGTCTCCGGCAACGACGTCCTGCAGTACTGGTACGACGACCCCGACACCGACGTCGCCCTCATGTACCTGGAATCCATCGGCAACCCGCGCAAGTTCACCCGCCTCGCCCGGCGCACCGCGGCCGCCAAGCCCCTGGTAGTCGTCCAGGGCGCCGGTTCCGCCCCGCAGGGGCACGCCGTGCGGGCCACTCGGCTGCCCCACGCGACGGTGTCGGCGCTGCTGAGGCAGGCCGGCGTGATCCGCGTGGACACCATCACCGAGCTGGTCGACGCGGGCCTGCTCCTCGCCCGCCAGCCGCTGCCGACGGGGCCCCGCGTCGCGATCCTCGGCAACTCCGAGTCCCTCGGACTGCTCACCTACGACGCCTGCCTCTCCGAGGGGCTGCGTCCCCTGCCACCGCTGGACCTGACCACGGAGGCCAGGGCGGAGGACTTCCACGCCGCACTGGCGCACGCCTTGGCCGACGACACGTGCGACGCGGTGGTCGTGACGGCCATCCCGGCGATCGGGGAGACCTCGCCCGGCGACGCGGAACTCGCACAGGCCCTGCGTTCGGCGGCGGCCGCGGCTCCCGCCAAGCCGGTGCTCGTGGTGCACGTGGAGCTCGGCGGCCTCGCGGCGGCGCTGTCCGCCGCCGCGAGCACCGCACCGCGCGGGGAGTCGACCTCACGCGCGCGTGCGGCGGCGCAGGACGCAGGGCCGCCGCAGCCCCCCGTCGAGGCGCCCGAGGGCGCACACCTCATCCCCGCCTACCCGGCCGCCGAGCGTGCCGTCCGCGCCCTCGCCGAGGCCGTGAAGTACGCCCAGTGGCGGCGCGAGGCGGCGGACCCGGGCAAGGTGCCCGAGCACGAGGACATCGACGAGCGGGGCGCCGCCGCACTGATCGACGGGCTCCTCGCGCGCGGGCAGGGACTCACCCTGGGCGCCGAGGAGACCGCCGAGCTGCTCGGCCGTTACGGCGTCCCCGTCCGCCGGGCGGCTCCCGCGCCCGGCCCCGACGAGGCCGCGCGGGCCGCCGCCGCCCTCGGCTACCCCGTCGCCCTCAAGGCCACCGCCCCGCACCTGCGGCACCGGGCCGACCTGGGGGGCGTCCGTCTCGACCTGGCCGACGAAGAGCAACTGCGCAGGGCCTACGCCGAGTTGACCGAGCTCTTCGGGCGGCCGCAGGAGCTGCGGCCGGTCGTCCAGGCGATGGCGCCCCGCGGGGTCGACACCGTCGTGCGGGCGGTCATCGACCCGGCGGCGGGGGCCGTGCTGTCCTTCGGGCTCGCCGGAGCCGCCTCGCAGCTCCTCGGGGACATGGCACACAGGCTGATCCCGGTCACCGACCGCGACGCGACGTCGCTGATCCGCTCGATCCGCACCGCCCCGCTGCTCTTCGGCTGGCGGGGTTCGACCCCCGTCGACACCCGCGCGCTGGAAGAGCTGCTGCTGCGCGTCTCGCGGCTCGTCGACGACCACCCCGAGGTCGTCGCGGTCACCCTCGAGCCGGTGGTCGTCGCCCCGCACGGTCTGAGCGTCCTCGGCGCCTCCGTCCGCCTCGCGCCCCCGCCCGCCCGCGACGACCTCGGCCCCCGGACCCTGCCGGTGTACTGAGGCGGGCGCACGCCCGGCCCGGGACCGGGGGAGGAGGGGACGAGGGGAGAGCCGACGCGGACGCGTGGGCCGGACTCAGCGCCCCGGTCGCCCTGCGACGGCACCCCGCGGTCGCCCTGCCCGAGGGCTCCTGACGGGACCGGGCCGGGGTGGCCCGACCCTCGGCGGACTAGCGCGCCCGGACCGTCTCCTCGGCCAACGCCCCCTTGTCGTTGCCGCGTTCGGCGCGGACGCGGCGCGGACCCGATCCCGCCCCCCATGCCTCGTGGCCGCGCAACGCCTTGAGATCGTCCGGGAGCACGTGCTCGGGCAGGCGCGCGGGGACGCGCCTGCCGGGCAGCGGTGCGCCCCGCGGGTGCGCCGGCCCACCGCTGAGGCGAGGCGCCGGGCACCTGATCCCGGCCCCCCGGAAGCGGTCGCGAGAGGCATCTCGCAGTCAGTGGGTCCCCGTAGGATGGACCCCATGGCCAAGACCAGTACGACGACCCAGGGGCTGCGCGCGGCGATCGAGCGCAGCGGCTACTACCCGGCCCTCGTGGCAGAGGCGGTGGAGGCCGCCGTCGGCGGCGATCCGATCCGGTCGTACCTGGTTCACCAGGAGACCACGTTCGACCAGAACGAGGTGCGCCGGCACGTCACCGTGCTGGTGCTCACCGGCAACCGCTTCATCGTCAGCCACACCGACGAGCAGGCGGCCGACACCACGTCCCCGACGCCGTACGCCACGACGTCCACGGAGTCCGTGAAGCTCGGCCGGATCTCGTCGGTCGTCGTCAGCCGCGTGGTCGCCAACCCGGAGTCGTACACACCGGGCACACTGCCGCGCGAGGTGGTGCTGACCATCGGCTGGGGCGCCGTCTCCCGTATCGACCTGGAGCCGGCCGCCTGCGGCGACCCCAACTGCGACGCCGACCACGGCTACACCGGCAACTCGACGGCGGACGACCTCAGCCTGCGCGTCAGCGAGGCCGGAGACGGCCCGGAGACGGTGCGCCAGGCGCTCGCCTTCGCGCAGGCGCTCTCCGAGGCGACAGCGGACGTCACCCGCTGATGACGCAGCAGGCCCCCTGGGACTTCCCCGAACCGCTCGCCGTCGCCTCCGCGCCCGTACCCGAATACGGCTCCGGCTCGCTCGCCGACCTGCTGCCCACGCTGGCGGCGGGCCTGGGCGTGCCCGGCACGACCGCGGCGATCCCCGAGCTGACCGCGGCCGACCGCAACTGCGTCTTCCTGGTCGACGGCCTCGGCTGGGAGCAGATCAGGGACCACCCCGACGAGGCGCCCTACCTGCACGCGCTCCTCGGCAGCTCGCGGGGCGGCACCGGACGCCCGCTCACCGCCGGCTACCCGGCGACCACGGCGACCTCCCTCGCCTCCGTCGGCACCGGCCTCCCGCCGGGCGCCCACGGCCTGCCGGGCTACACCGTGCGCAATCCCGCCACCGGCGAGCTGATGAACCAGCTCCGCTGGCAGCCGTGGACCTCGCCGGGCGTCTGGCAGCCGTATCCCACCGTCTTCCAGCTCGCCGACAGGGCGGGCGTGCACGCCGCCCAGGTGTCGTCGCCCACGTTCCAGAACACGCCGCTGACCAAGGTC
Source organism: Streptomyces sp. NPDC020597 (assembly GCF_044335095.1). Lineage (NCBI taxonomy): Bacteria > Bacillati > Actinomycetota > Actinomycetes > Kitasatosporales > Streptomycetaceae > Streptomyces > Streptomyces sp. NPDC020597. The sequence goes on from NZ_JBIRUL010000012.1 coordinate 126,078, forward strand.
GCGCTCAGCGGCGGAACGTTTCACGGGAGGCTCACCGGCGAGGAGCGCATGGACTGCGCCGCCGAGCAGCTCGCCGCCGGCGACCGTTCCCTCGTCTACACGTACTACGCCGAACTGGACGGCGCCGGGCACCGTTACGGCGTCGCGTCCGACACCTGGCGCGGTCAGCTCATGTACGTGGACCGGCTGGTCCAGCGTCTTGCCGAGCAGCTTCCGCCGCGCAGCGCGCTCTTCGTCACCGCCGACCACGGCATGATCGACGTGCCGTTCGACGAGGAGCACCGGATCGACTTCGACGCGGACTGGGAGCTGAGCGCGGGCGTCGCCCTGCTCGGCGGCGAAGGCCGCGCCCGCCATGTCTACGCCGTGCCGGGCGCCGCGGACGACGTCCTGACCTGCTGGCGCGAGGTGCTCGGCGAGCAGTTCTGGGTGGCGTCCCGGGAGGAGGCGATCGACGCGGGCTGGTTCGGTCCGCGGATCGACGACCGGGTGCGCGACCGCCTCGGCGACGTGATCGCGGCGGCCCGGGACGACGTCCTGCTCATCGCCTCCGAGCGGGAGCCCAAGGAGTCGTCGATGGTCGGCAACCACGGTTCCATGACCCCTGCCGAGCAGCTGGTCCCTCTGCTCGAAGTACGCTCCTGAAGCCCCAGAACCGTCCCTGCTCCGCCTCACTTCACCGAAAGGCGTTCAACTCCCCATGCCCGAGCTGGTGTTCTTCTCCGGAACCATGGACTGCGGGAAGTCGACGCTGGCTCTCCAGATAGAGCACAACCGCTCCGCGCGCGGTCTGCAGGGCATCATCTTCACCCGCGACGACCGTGCGGGCGAGGGCAAGCTGTCCTCCCGTCTCGGCCTGGTCACCGACGCGGTGGAGGTCGAGGACGGTCAGGACCTGTACGCCTATCTCGTCGACCACCTCTCGCAGGGCGGCCGCGCGGACTACGTGATCGCGGACGAGGCGCAGTTCCTCGCCGAGGAGCAGATCGACCAGCTCGCGCGCGTGGTCGACGACCTGGACGTCGACGTCTACGCCTTCGGCATCACCACCGACTTCCGCTCCAAGCTGTTCCCCGGTTCCCAGCGGCTCGTCGAACTCGCCGACCGCGTGGAGGTGCTGCAGGTCGAGGCGCTGTGCTGGTGCGGCGCCCGCGCCACGCACAACGCCCGCACGGTGGGCGGCTTCATGGTGGTCGAGGGCGCGCAGGTCGTCGTCGGCGACGTGAACCAGGCGGACACGGTCGGCTATGAAGTCCTGTGCAGGCGTCACCACCGCCGCCGGATGACCGCGGCGTCGGCGCGCGCGGCCGCCCTGTCCCCGGACGTGCTGCCGGTGCAGCAGATCTGAGCGGCGCCCGGGGGCGGACGGCGTGGGCCGCCGCTGACTACCGGGGTTCCTGGATCACGGCGAAGCGGGCGCCCTCCGGGTCGGCCACCACCGCCACGCGCCCGTGTGTGCTGTCCTCGGCCGGCGAGAGCACCCGTCCGCCGAGCGCGACCACGCGGTCCATCGCCGCGTCCGTGTCGGCCACCTCGAAGTACGTCGTCCAGTGCGGCCCCTGGTCCCGTGGCAGGTCCGCGCCCACGCCGTGCAGACCGGCGACCGGGTGACCGCCGACGTGCAGGGTCACGTAGTCGTGGTCGGGGGACTCCACGGCTTCCTCGGCGTAGCCGAAGACCGTCTCGTAGAACTTGCGGACGCCCGCCGTCTCATAGGTCGTCAGATCGTTCCAGACAGGTGTCCCCGGCACGCCGGAGACGGTGGCGCCCACGTGGCCCGCGGCCTGCCAGACGCCGAACACCGCGCCGGAGGGGTCGGAGCCGATCGCCAGCCGCCCGGCGTCGGAGGCGTCCAGGGGACCCACCCCGATCGTCCCGCCGCACAGCCGTACCGTTTCCGCGGTGCTGTCCACGTCGTCGGAGGCGAAGTAGGGCGTCCAGGCCACGGGCAGATGGCGGTCCGGGGGGAGTTGGCCGATGCCGGCGACCTCCTCGCCGTCGAGCAGCGCGCGCACGTAGGGCCCGAGCTGCTCCGGGCCGGGCCGGAAGTCCCAGCCGAAGAGCTGCCCGTAGAACTCCTGCGTGGCCGTCAACCCGTGCGCCATCAGACTCACCCAGCAGGGTGTCCCCGGCGCGTACCGCGGGTGTGTCGCGCCGATCGTGCCGGCCGGCCCGCCTGCCTCGGTCATCGTCTCCCTCTCCTCGGCCACTCGGGGTGTCGTGTCGCTGCCGCTCTCGGAGGATCCCTGGTGGAGGGTTTCTCCCGGGTTCACGCGCGGTTGTCGCCGTATGCCGATCGTCTGTACGGCACGTGCTCGATCCCGCACGCCTCGTGATCGAGGCTGTCCGGCCGAGCAGAGTAGCCGGACACGGGCGGCGGGGCCACCCCGTACGCCAGGATGGTGGCCATGAACGCCATCATCACCGCATCGGAACTGGCCGACGACCTGGCGGGGGAGAACCCGCCCGTCGTTCTCGACGTCCGCTGGCAGCTCAGCACGGCGAAGGCGGCCGGCGAGCCGCCCTTCGACGGCCGCGCCGCCTATGCGTCCGGGCACGTGCCGGGCGCGGTCTACGTCGACCTGGACCGTGAGCTCGCGGGCGCCGCGGGCGCGGCCGGCCGTCACCCGCTGCCCGACCTTGCGGAGTTCGGCGCGGCGATGCGCAGGGCGGGCGTCTTCGCCGGCCGGCCGGTCGTGGTGTACGACGGCGGGCAGGGCTGGGCGGCGGCGCGCGCGTGGTGGCTGCTGCGCTGGACGGGTCACCCGGACGTGCGGGTCCTGGACGGCGGGTTGCCGTCGTGGCGGGGGGATCTCTCGGTGGACGTCCCCGCGCGCGTGGAGGGCGACTTCGCCCCGGTCCCGGGCGACACGGGTCTCCTCGACGCCGACGGGGCCGCGGCCCTCGCCCGCTCCGGAGTGCTGTTCGACGCCCGCGCGGGGGAGCGGTACCGGGGTGAGGTCGAGCCGATCGACCGCGTCGGCGGGCACATCCCGGGCGCCGTCTCCGCGCCGACGAACGAGAACGTGGGCCCGGACGGCCGGTTCCTGCCCCCGGAGGACCTGAGGGACCGCTTCAAGGCCCTGGGCGCGTCCGACGGAGCCGAGGTCGGCGTCTACTGCGGCTCGGGCGTCTCCGGCGCGCACGAGGTCCTCGCCCTGGCCGTCGCCGGCATCCCCGCGGCCCTGTACGTCGGGTCCTGGTCGGAGTGGTCCTCGGAGCCGTCCCGACCGGTCGCCGTGGGCCCGGACCCTCAGTGACCCCGAAGTGCGGACAGCACAGGAGGGCCGCACCGAACAGGTGCGGCCCTCCTTCTGCACGGTCTGCGCAGTCTTCACGGGCAACGCCGTGCGCGCCGGCCCCGGCGCACCGGCGGACGCCCCGAAGGGCTGGTCCGGAGCCCCGGTCACTCCTGCTTCTTGCGCCGGGTGCCGAACACGATCTCGTCCCAGCTGGGCACCGCGGCCCGGCGGCCCGGACGGACGCCGTCCGCCTCGGCCTGACGGTCGGTGGCGCCGACGAGACGGTCGCGGTGGCTGCCGACGGAACGCGGCATGAGGACGTCCGCGTAGGCGGAACCGGCCGAGGCGGCGGGCGCCGGCGGCTCCTCGACCTCGGGCTCCTGCTCGTCCGGTTCCTCCGTGACGGGGTCCGCCGGGCGCTCCGGGACGACCATGTCGCCACGGAAGCTCGGCACCGCCTCCAACAGGCTGGTCAGCGAGTCGCGTTCCCGCTCGGCGCCCTCCTCGGCCGGCTCGGACGGCGGGGCCGGCAGGCTGGGCCGTTCCCGGTCGAGGGCGCGGTCCAGCGGCCGGTCGCGCGGCAGCCGGGCGATGCGCGGAACGAACGGAAAGCTGGGCTCCGGAGCGGCCAGGTCGTCGGACTCGCCGATCAGGGAACGCGCCTCGTCGTCGACGGCCTGGACGAGCCGCCGGGGCGGGTCGTACGTCCAGCTCGCCGAATGCGGTTCGCCCGCGACCAGGTAGACGAGCAGCACCTCCCAGGTGCCGTCGTCGCGCCGCCACGAGTCCCACTGGACGGTGTCCTTGTCGGCGCCGCGCAGCAGCAGCCGCTCCTGGACCGCCTCGCCGAGCTGGGGTCCGGCGTTCTCGCCGGGCCGGCGGACCGGAGTCTTCCGGGCTCGCTCGGCCATGAAGGCGCGCTCGGCCAGCACGGGGCCCTCGAAGCGGCGCACACGGTCGACGGGGATGCCGGCCATCTGGGCGACTTCTTCCGCGGTGGCGCCGGCACGTATACGCGCCTGGATGTCGCGGGGGCGGAGATGGCTCTCCACCTCGATCTCGATCTGGCCGAGGCGGGGACGGTCGCCGCGTACGGCGGCGCGCAGACGCTCGTCGATCGGAAGCGTGTACTCCGTGCTGTCCGCAGCCTTCAGCACCAGCCGTGTGCCGTCATTCGAGACGGCCACGACACGCAGTTCGGGCATGGGGACCTCCCGGGTGGTGCCTGCCGACGTCACGTGCGTCGCTGCTTCCGCTAGTCGAGTGTGGCCTGCCCGGGTGCAGCCTGCCACAACCTTGCCGAGTTGCCCGGCGTGTCGGGCACGGGTCCCGCGCCGCCGTTATGGCACGGTTACCTATTCTCCACGCTGAGTCACCGAAGCCGTCACCCTGTGCGACCGGTCCCCGTTCGGGCGGTCCGGCGAGGCCCCGGACATCCTGGCGGGAGACCGGGCCCAGGGCTCGCAACAGTACTCCATTTGGGCCACGTGCGTGGATTGGCGCGCCACCCAACTTCTGGCGCGAGGTGGGACTTGGCCCTTCGTGGCGCGCATTTTACGATCTTGAAAGTGGCGTACCTCACGCAATCGCCCGAATCGGAACTCCCGGTTTCCCCCGTAAGTCCCTTTCCCGTATGGCTGGCGGCACCAGTACGGAAAAGGCAGGCAGCATGCCGGTATGCGCCAAAGGCCGGAAAGCGTCGAGGAGCCCGGACGTGAGGCGCGGAGCGCAGGCCGGGCTCCTCGACGGCGTCCGCTACTCCCCCAGGACCCGGCGCACGTAGTCGTTCTGGAACCGGCGGTCGGGATCGAGCCGGTCCCGCAGTGCCGTGAACTCGCCGAAGCGCGGGTAGACGGAGGCGAAGTACCCGGCGTCCCGCGTGTGGATCTTGCCCCAGTGCGGTCGGCCCTCGTACGCGGTGAAGATGTGCTCGGCTGCGGTGAAGTACTTCGAGTAGGACGTGCCCTTCACCATGTGCACGGCGATGTACGCGCTGTCGCGCCCCGAGGCGGTGGACAGGGTGATGTCGTCCGCCGGCGCGGTGCGCACCTCCACGGGGAAGCTGATGCGCAGACCGGAGCGGTCGACCATCGTCCGCAGCTCGCGCAGCGCCTCGGTCACGGCCTCACGGGGGAGCGCGTACTCCATCTCGAGGAAGCGCACCCGGCGCGGGGACGTGTAGACCTTGTACGGGATGTCCGTGTAGGTGCGCGCGGACAGGGCCTTGCTCGAGACCCGGGCGATGGCCGGGATCGTGGCGGGCGCCGCGCGGCCGACCCACTGGGCGACCTGGAAGACGCCGTTGGAGAGGAGTTCGTCCTCGACGAAGCCGGCGACCTGGCTCACCGGCTTGCGGGGCCCGGCGCTGCGGTTGTTGCGCTTGGTGTTGGTGCTGCCCGTGTGCGGGAACCAGTAGAACTCGAAGTGCTCGTTCTCGGCCCACAGCTCGTCGAAGTCGGCCAGGACCCTGTCGAAGGGCATCGGCTCCTCGCGCGCGGTGAGCAGGAATATCGGCTCCACGGCGAAGGTGATCGCGGTGACGACGCCGAGGGCGCCCAGGCCGATCCGCGCCGCCGCGAAGACGTCCGGATTCTCCTTCTCGGAGCAGGTGAGCACCGAGCCGTCGGCCGTCACCAGCTCGAGGCCCTTGATCTGGGCGGCGATGGAGGCCGACTCGCGCCCCGTGCCGTGGGTGCCGGTACTGGTGGCGCCCGACACCGTCTGCTCCATGATGTCGCCCATGTTGGTGAGCGACAGGCCCTCGCGCGCGAGGGCCAGGTTGAGCCTCTTGAGCGGCGTGCCGGCCTCGACCGTGACGGTCATGTTCTCCCGGTCGACGTCGCGTATGCCGGTCAACAGCTGAGGACGGATCAACACGCCGTCGGTCGCGGCGATCGACGTGAAGGAGTGACCGGTGCCGACCGCCTTCACCTTCAGTCCGTCCTCGGCGGCCCGGCGCACCGCGGCCGCCAGTTCGTCGACGGAGGCGGGTGTGACCTCCCGCGCGGGTCGTGCGACGACGTTGCCGCCCCAGTTACGCCAGACGGCGTTCTTCCCGCTCGCTGTGCTGCTCAACGGTGCCTCCACGACCCGGCGCCGGCCTGCTCAGCCGGCGGTACCCCAGGAAACCGACCGCGACCGCGACGGCCCCGGACACCGCCGGAACCCCGTACCCGGCCCGCGCCCCGGCCGCGTCGATGACCCAGCCGGCGATGGAGGAGCCGAGCGCGACGCCGACCGCGAGCCCGGTGCTGATCCAGGTCATGCCCTCGGTCAATCGCGCGCGTGGTACGTGCTCTTCGATGAGGGACATGGTGGTGATCATCGTGGGAGCGATCGCCAGGCCCGCTACGAACAGCGCCACGGCCAGAAACGGCAAGTTTCCGACCAGTAGGAGGGGGATCATACTCACGGCCATCATGAACACGCCCAGCAGCCAGCGTCGTTCCGCCTGCCCCTTCGGGCGCAGCAGTCCGAACACGAGCCCCGCAAGGCAGGAGCCGGCCGCGTAGAGCGCCAGGACGACGCTGGCGGCGGTCTGGTGGCCCTGCTCGTCGGCGAAGGCGACGGTGACCACGTCGACCGCTCCGAAGATCGCGCCGGTCGCCACGAAGGTGGCCACGAGCACCTGCAGTCCCGGCGAACGCAGCGCCGAGCCCGTGCCGTGCTGCTCGTCGCGCGGGTGCGGAGCGGGCTCGGTGGCCCGCTGGGCGGTCAGCCAGAAGACCCCGACGGCCAGGAAGCAGGCCGCGAGCAGCGGTCCGGCCTCCGGGAACCAGGCCGTGGACAGACCGATGGAGATGATCGGCCCGAAGATGAAGCACACCTCGTCGACCACGGACTCGAAGGAGTACGCGGTGTGCAGCCGCGGGGTGCCCCGGTACAGGGCGGCCCAGCGCGCCCGGATCATCGCGCCGAGACTGGGCACCGTGCCGACGCCGGCGGCGCACACGAACAGCATCCAGTCGGGCCACTCGAAGTGCGCGGCCAGCAACAGCCCGGCCGCGGCGCCGAGGGCGACGAGCGTGGCGGGGCGCAGCACCCTGCGCTGACCGTGGCGGTCCACCAGACGCGAGATCTGCGGTCCGAAGACCGCCGCCGCCAGCGCGATGGTCGCCGACAGCGCGCCCGCGAGTCCGTAGCGCCCCGTGAGCTGCGAGACCATCGTGACCACGCCGATGCCCATCATCGACAGCGGCATCCGGCCGATGAACCCCGCGGCGGAGAAGCTCCTGGAGCCGGGAGCGGCGAACAGGGCGCGGTACGGGCTGGGCACGAGGATCTCCGGGAGGTCCGGTCACGCGCGTGTGCGAGGCCGGCGCGGCGTGAGGGAGGCGGTTCGACGGTGACTCGGCGGGCGTGCCGATCCCGGCGGAACCGGTAAGGCGTGAAGCAGCTCATACGACTGACGAACTTAGGCAACCCTAACGCATCCTGGGGGGCGACCGTGTTCCCGTCCGGCACCCCGCCCCGCCGCGTCCGCCCGAGCCTGGTGGCAGGATCGACCCATGCGAGACGCGCGCGATGCCACCCCCTACGACGCCCTGCTCCTGCTCTCCTTCGGCGGCCCGGAAGGCCCGGACGACGTGGTCCCGTTCCTGGAGAACGTGACGCGCGGGCGCGGCATCCCCAAGGAACGCCTCAAGGAAGTCGGGCAGCACTACTTCCTGTTCGGCGGGGTCAGCCCCATCAACGACCAGAACCGCGCCCTCCTGGACGCCCTGCGCAAGGACTTCGCCGAGCACGGCCTGGACCTGCCGGTCTACTGGGGCAACCGCAACTGGGCCCCGTACCTCACGGACACCCTGCGCGAGATGGCCGCCGACGGCCGCCGGCGCGTCCTCGTCCTCGCCACCAGCGCCTACGCCTCCTACTCCGGCTGCCGCCAGTACCGCGAGAACCTCGCCGACGCGCTGGCCACGCTGGAGGCCGAGGGCCTGCAGCCGCCCCGGGTCGACAAGCTGCGGCACTACTTCAACCACCCCGGTTTCGTGGAGCCCGTGATCGAGGGCGTGCTGCGGTCGCTGGCCGACCTCCCCGAGGAGGTCCGGGACGGCGCGCACATCGCCTTCTCGACCCACTCGATCCCGATCGCCGCAGCCGACGCCTCCGGTCCGGTCGAGGAACACGGCGACGGCGGCGCGTACGTGAAGCAGCACCTGGACACCGCCCGGCTCGTCGCCGACGCCGTCCGCGACCGGACCGGCGTGGACCATCCCTGGCAGCTCGTCTACCAGTCCCGCTCCGGCGCCCCGCACATCCCCTGGCTGGAGCCGGACATCTGCGACCACCTCGAGGAACGGCACGCGGCCGGCGTTCCGGCGGTCGTGATGGCCCCCATCGGCTTCGTCTCCGACCACATGGAGGTCCTCTACGACCTCGACACGGAGGCCACGGCCAAGGCGCGGGAGCTCGGCCTGCCGGTGCGCCGCTCGGCCACCGTGGGCGCCGACCCGCGCTTCGCCGCCGCCGTCCGCGAACTGGTCCTGGAACGCGCCGCGACGGAGAACGGCCTGGACGTCACCCCCTGCGCCCTGGGCGCGCTGGGGGCGAGCCACGACCTGTGCCCGGTGGGCTGCTGCCCCGCCCGCGCCCCCAAGCCCGCCGCCGCGGGCGCCGACAGCCCCTACGCGTGAGGAACGGCGTGACCGACCCCTTGCACACGGAACTGCTCCGACTCGCCGAGGAGGCGGCCCGCCGCGCGGGCGAGCTGCTGCGCGACGGCAGGCCGGCCGACCTCGCGGTCGCCGCCACCAAGTCGAGCCCGATCGACGTCGTCACCGAGATGGACATCGCGGCCGAGAAACTGATCACCGGTCTGATCGCCGAACGCCGCCCCGACGACGGCTTCCTCGGCGAGGAGGGCGCCGCGAGCGCGGGCAGCAGTGGCGTCCGGTGGGTGATCGACCCTCTCGACGGCACCGTGAACTACCTGTACGGCCTCCCCACCTGGGCCGTCTCGATCGCGGCCGAACAGGACGGCGAGACCGTCGCCGGTGTCGTCGCGATTCCCCTGCGCGGCGAGACGTACCGCGCGGTGCGCGGCGGCGGAGCCTGGGTGACCGATGCCCGGGAGGGCGAGCGGGCGCTGTCCTGCCGGCCCGCGGCGCCGCTGGAGCAGGCGCTCGTCTCCACCGGCTTCAACTACGTCACCGAGGTCCGCACCCACCAGGCCGACGTCGCGCAGCGGCTGATCCCGCTGCTGCGGGACATCCGCCGCGGCGGCTCGGCGGCCGTGGACCTGTGCGACGTGGCCGCGGGCCGCCTCGACGGCTACTACGAACGCGGCCTGCACCCCTGGGACCTGGCCGCGGGCGACCTGATCGCCCGGGAGGCGGGCGCGCTGACCGGCGGACGGCCCGGAGAGCGCCCCGGACGTGACCTGGCGATCGCGGCCGCCCCCGGCGTCTTCGAGCCCCTGCAGCGCCTGCTGGAGGACTTCGGAGCCTGGCACGACTGATCCACGCGCGAGCAGGCGGAGGGGCCCCGGCGCTGGATTCGCCGGGGCCCCTCCGTCGTGCTGCGAACTGCTCAGACGCTCGTCGCGCCGACCTCCACACCGTGGTCGGCGGCGAGGCGGCGCAGGTCGTCGAGCTCGCCCTGCTCCACCTCGGCGAGGAACTCGTCGCCCTCGTCGCGAGCCCGCGTCAGGTCGGACTCGGTCGCCCTTATGCGCTGCAGAAGTCCTGCGGTGAATGCGTCCATGCTGCGCCCCCTCGTCCTGGGTCGTGGGTCGTTGGCACGGGGGTGTGCCGGGTTGGGAAGGGGTGCGATCACGTCTCACAGGCGCCCAGCGCAGTCCCGCCGGGCGGCGACGGTGCCGGACACCCACGCCCGCTCTGCGGAAGCGGAACGCGCAGTGCCGCATGGTGCTACGGCACATGCAGAGCGTGATCGCGGGGTGTAAAGCCGTCCTCCCCCCACGCCCTTCCACGGAAACCTCAACCCGACGAGAAAATCTCGCATTCCCGGGCCTCACACCCGCTCTTCATCTGGCGCTCACCGCCTTACCGCCGACTTATGGCCGAAAAGGGCAGGATGGAAGCCACACTCACCGGAAACCCCCGCCCGCATGCGCCCGAAGGGCGCTACGCGGGTGGACACAGGAAGGACAAGCGACGTGCGCGTACTCGTCGTCGAGGACGAGCAACTGCTCGCCGATGCGGTGGCCACCGGACTGCGCCGGGAGGCCATGGCCGTCGACGTCGTGTACGACGGTGCGGCCGCCCTGGAGCGCATCGGCGTCAACGACTACGACGTGGTCGTCCTCGACCGGGACCTGCCCCTCGTGCACGGCGACGACGTCTGCCGCAGGATCGTCGAACTCGGCATGCCCACGCGCGTGCTCATGCTCACGGCCTCCGGCGACGTCAGCGACCGCGTCGAGGGACTGGAGATCGGCGCCGACGACTACCTTCCCAAGCCCTTCGCCTTCAGCGAGCTGATCGCGCGCGTGCGCGCCCTCGGCCGCCGCACCAGCGTGCCGCTGCCGCCCGTCCTGGAGCGGGCCGGCATCAAGCTCGACCCCAACCGCCGCGAGGTCTTCCGCGACGGCAAGGAGGTCCAGCTCGCGCCCAAGGAGTTCGCCGTGCTCGAGGTGCTGATGCGCAGCGAGGGGGCGGTGGTGTCCGCGGAGCAGCTGCTCGAGAAGGCGTGGGACGAGAACACCGACCCGTTCACCAACGTCGTGCGCGTGACCGTCATGACGCTGCGCCGCAAGCTGGGCGAACCTCCGGTGATCGTCACGGTCCCCGGTTCGGGTTACCGGATCTGACCGCCGTGGCATCGACACCCACGCCTCCGCAGGCGCCCCCCAAGCCCACCTGGGACCCCCGCAGCCCGCAGCTGCCCTTCCCCTGGCTCCGCCCGACCATCCGCATACGGCTGACCCTGCTGTACGGCGGCATGTTCCTGATCGCCGGCATCATGCTGCTGTCGATCATCTACCTGCTGGCGGCGCAGGCCCTGCACACCGGCAACCAGCCGTTGTTCAAGATCATCGACGTCGGGGACCTGAAGGTCTCCAGCACCGACTGTCCCGGGCTCGCGAGCGGCCAGACACTGGGCGAGTTCAACGACGCGATCAGCCAGTGCATGAACCACCAGCGCCAGGCGGCTCTGGACAACCTCCTCAGCCGCTCCCTGCTGGCCCTCCTGGGTCTCGCGGTGATCGCCTTCGCCTTCGGCTACGCCATGGCGGGCAGGGTGCTGTCCCCGCTCGGCCGGATCACCCGCACCGCGCGCGCGGTGGCGGGCTCAGACCTGTCCCGACGCATCGAGCTGGACGGACCGGACGACGAGCTGAAGGAGCTGGCCGACACCTTCGACGACATGCTGGAGCGGCTGCAGCGCGCGTTCACCGCCCAGCAGCGCTTCGTCGGCAACGCCTCGCACGAGTTGCGCACGCCGCTCGCGATCAACCGCACCCTGCTGGAGGTGCACCTCTCCGACCCGGGAGCGCCGCCGGAACTGCAGCAGCTGGGCAAGACGCTGCTGGCCACCAACGAACGCAGCGAACAGCTGGTCGAGGGGCTGCTGCTGCTCGCCCGCAGCGACAACCAGATCATCGAGCGCAAACCCGTCGACCTGGCCGAGGTGGCCGAGCAGGCCGTCGACCAGGTGCACGGGGAGGCGGCGGCCAAGGGCGTGCTGATCCGCGGGGAGCAGAAGCCCGCGGTCGTCCAGGGCAACGGCGTCCTGCTGGAGCGGATCGCCCTGAACCTGGTCCAGAACGCGGTGCGGTACAACGTTCCCGAGGGCGGCTGGGTCGAGGTGACCACCGAGATCCAGCACGGTCAGGCGGTGCTCGTCGTGTCGAACACCGGGCCGGTCGTGCCGGCGTACGAGATCGACAACCTGTTCGAGCCCTTCCGCCGGTTGCGCACCGAACGGACGGGTAGCGACAAGGGGGTCGGCCTCGGTCTGTCCATCGTGCGGTCCGTCGCAAGGGCGCACGGCGGACACATCGCGGCTGAGCCTCGCGAGGGGGGAGGGCTTGTGATGCGGGTCACCTTGCCCGTCTGAGATCATGTCGCGACACACACGGGCTTGTTCGCTTTGCGCGGAATTTTCCGGGGCTCCGTCGGGCTTTCCTGTGTGTGATCGATCACAAGGGCGAATTTCCGGCCATCTACTCTCCGTGATCATGAATGCTGTCATAACGCCCGGAAAATCCGGGTTTTCGGGGGTACTGATCACGGGAAGTACACGGTGAGACGCCTTTGAAGTGCGGCATTCGGACCGTGTACGGTCCCGATCGCCATCCCAGCCGATCACTCGTGAGGAGTTCGGTTGGGTGTCGATTGAGTAACAGACCTTGATGTGAGGCAAAATCTCCGCCTCGAGGCGGGCACAAGTCCGGCCTCTCACGCGTTACGTGCGCTGGAGACACCGCAGACACCCAGAGGGGGAGAGGCGACATGGCCACCGATTACGACACCCCACGCAAGACCGATGACGACGTCGATTCAGACAGCCTTGAAGAGCTGAAGGCACGGCGGAACGACAAGTCCGCCTCGGCGGTCGACGTCGACGAGTTCGAGGCGGCGGAGGGCCTTGAGCTGCCCGGCGCGGACCTCTCGAACGAGGAGCTGGCCGTCCGGGTGCTGCCCAAGCAGCAGGACGAGTTCACCTGCATGAGCTGCTTCCTGGTGCACCACCGCAGCCAGCTGGCCCGCGAGAAGAACGGCCAGCCGATCTGCCGCGACTGCGACTGAGGGCGGGTCGGCCGTGACTGGCTCGACCCCTCCTCGGAAGCGCCGCTTCCCCTTGCGGGGATCGGACAAGGGGCCCACGGAGGGCCCCCACGGCGTGCGTGACGACGAGCGAGGCTCATCCGGTACGGGAGCGATCCCGGCGGGATCGGCCTCGCTCGAACGTGCGAGTGAACGGGCTGACCTCCCGGCGCCGACGCAGAACACCGCCCCCGTCGCCACGCGACGGGCGGCGGTCATCCGGGAGAAGGCCGCAGGCCTGGCCCGGGAAGGCCTCCGCAAGGGCGGGAGCCACGCCAGGGCGGGCCTGGCGCATCTCGCCGACCGGATCATCGACATCGCCCCCCGGGTCCCCGTACGGGACCTGCGGACGCTTCGTGCGCAGTTCCCCGGGCTCGGGCCCGAGCAGCTCGCCGACAAGCTCGTGTCGGGCGCGGCCAACGCCACGTCCACCGTCGGGGCCGGCATCGGCGCCGCGGCCATGCTGCCGGTGCCGCCGGCGATGCCGACCGAACTGGCCGCGGAGATCACCGGGGTCGCCGCGATCGAGCTGAAGCTGATCGCCGAACTCCACGAGGTCTACGGCCTGCGGCCGCCGGGCGGTCTCAAGGACCGCAGTGCCGCCTATCTGCGCTCCTGGTCGGGCGAACGCGGGATCGACGTCATGAAGCCGTCCACGGTCAACGCGGCCCTCGGCGGCCAGATGAAGCGCGAACTCCGTCAGCAGATCATGAAGCGCATGGTCCGTAACCTGCCGAATCTGATGCCGTTCATGGTGGGCGCCGCCGTCGGCGCGCTCATGAACCGACGGGACACCAGAAGGCTGGCCGCGAAGATCCGGGCCGACCTGCGCAAGGCGCAGGTCCCGTGGGACGCGCTGCGGGAACTGCCGGCGCTCGAGGAGCCCGCGGAACCGCTGGCCATCGGCGAGATCACCCACGACCCGCTGAACCCCGAGAACCCGGGCCACCCCGGACGCTGAAGGCCCTTCTGAAGGCCTGCCGAGGCCCTCTGGAGCCCCGGTGACCTCCCGGGTGGGCTACGCCTGCGCCGCGGCCGCGCGCGCCGCCTCGAGGGCCTGCGCCAGCCGCTCCGGTTCCCGCGTCGACAGGTACAGGTACGGCGTCGGGTCCTGGGGGTCGGTGACCTCCACCTTCAGCGCGGTGGGGATGTAGGAGCGCAGCAGCAGGAAGGCCCGGGTGTCCGCCTTGTACGTGCGCCACGCGCGCGCCTCCTCCGGGTCCAGGACCTCCGCGTCGCCGAGGGCCGTGACCGGGATCTTCGCCTCGCCCGCGATCAGCGAGTCGCCCACCACGCGGATGCGCGGGGACCCGTAGGAGCTGGCCACGACGGCCGCGGCCGCGGTGCCGCCGACCAGACCGCCGAGCAGCGGCAGGGTGCCGAACGGCAGCAGGATCAGGGCCATGGAGACGCCCACGAGGAACGAGACGAACCACCACGAGCGGGGGGCGGTGAGGCGTTCTTCGTACGGGGCGGCGGAGAGCTGCATGGAGTCAAGCTTGGCACGGTCCCCGGTTCCGGCCCGGGGCAGGGTGGCGGCGCACAGCGCTGCCGGGCAGGAGGGCGGCGGGCGTCGGACAGGCGTCGTACGGGCGGGTAAGGTCTGCGGCTGTGAGTGGTACTTCCGCAGCTCTTGAGCCTCCGGCCGGGGCCCAGAAACCCGTCCGGCACCCCGACGCCCCCGCGCCCGGCGAACTGCTCGGCGCCCACTACGAACACTGTTTCGGATGTGGCGACGGGCAGGCCCACGGTCTGCATCTGCAGGCGCGGGCCGGCGAGGGCGTGACCGTCACCGCCGAGTTCACCGTGCAGCCGGCCCACCAGGGCGCTCCGGGGCTCGCGCACGGGGGAGTCCTGGCGTCCGCCCTGGACGAGACCCTCGGCTCGCTGAACTGGCTGCTGCGGACGATCGCCGTCACCGGGCGGCTGGAGACCGACTTCGTCCGGCCGGTGCCCGTCGGCACCACGCTCCATCTGGAGGCCGAGGTGACCGCGGTGGCCCGGCGCAAGATCTACTCGACCGCGACCGGGCGGATCGGCGGCCCCGACGGGCCCGTCGCCGTTCGCGCCGACGCCCTCTTCATCGAGGTCCGCGTCGAGCACTTCGTGGACCACGGGCGAGCGGAGGAGATCCAGGCCGCCATGAGCGACCCGGACCAGGTGCGTCGCGCCCGCGCCTTCGAGGTGAACCCGTGAGCCGGGGTCCCCTGGACGTCCTGATCCGCCGCGTCGACCCGGACGTACCGCTTCCGGCGTACGAGCACCCCGGCGACGCGGGAGCCGATCTGCGCACCACGGAGAGCCGCGAACTGGCGCCGGGGGAGCGGGCCGTCCTGCCCACAGGGGTGTCGGTCGCCCTGCCGGAGGGGTACGCGGCCTTCGTGCACCCGCGGTCGGGCCTCGCCGCCCGGTGCGGCGTCGCCCTCGTGAATGCCCCGGGGACGGTTGATGCCGGGTACCGTGGGGAGATCAAGGTGATCGTGGTGAATCTCGACCCGCGCGAGTCCGTGCGGTTCGAGCGCTTCGACCGGATTGCCCAACTGGTCGTCCAGCAGGTCGAGAGGGTCCGCTTCCAGGAGGTCGCGGAGCTTCCCGGGTCGGCGCGGGCCGCAGGGGGCTTCGGGTCCACCGGCGGGCATGCCGCCGTGGGCGGCGCAAGCGGTACAAGCGGTCAGGCCGCCGACGGCGGCGCGACGGGTGGGAATCGATACGCTTCGGTCGTATCCGACCGGGAAGGACAGTGACGTGTTCGGACGTCGCAACAAGAAGGGTGCCGCCGAGGACGCGGCCGGCGAGGCCGAGCAGGTCGTCGACAGTGTCGACGCTGAGGCGGACGACGTGGAGGGCGCGCGCGAGCGCGTGCGGCTCGAGCCGGAGCCGCGGCCCGACGGGCCGTGGGACGACTCGGAGGTGCGCGATCCCGCCGAGGGGCGCGTGGACCTCGGTGGGCTCTTCGTGCCCGGGGTCGACGGCATGGAGCTGCGGGTCGAGGTCGCCGGCGACGCGATCGTCGCCGCGACGGTCGTGCTGCGGGACAGCGCCATCCAGCTGCAGGCCTTCGCCGCTCCCAAGCGCGAGGGCATCTGGGGCGAGGTGCGCGAGGAGATCGGCTCCGGCATCACCCAGCAGGGCGGCATCGTCGACGAGGTCGAAGGACCGCTGGGCTGGGAGCTGCGGGCCCAGGTGCCGGTGCAGCTGCCGGACGGCACGGGCGGCTTCCATGTCGTGCGCTTCGTCGGCGTGGACGGTCCCCGCTGGTTCCTGCGCGGGGTGATCTCGGGCCAGGGCGCGGTGCAGCCGCAGGCGGCGGGTCTGCTCGAGCAGATCTTCCGGGACACGGTCGTGGTGCGCGGCGAGGGGCCGATGGCGCCGCGCGACCCGATCGTCCTGAAGCTGCCGAACGACGCGCAGATGGTGCCCGAGGGCGTGCAGCAGCAGGACGAGAGCTCCCGCTTCTCCGGGGGCATGGGCCAGCTGCAGCGCGGACCGGAGATCACCGAGGTCCGGTAGTCCGGCGACGGGCCCGACGACGGCTGACAGGGCCGCACCCTCACGGGGGTGTGGCCCTTCGCCGTGCCCGCCGGGGGCGCGGCCCCGGCGCTCCGCCGCCCTCGCCGCGGGGCCCGCGACGGCGAGGGTGCGTGAACCGATCCGGGGGGCCCGTCCGATGAAGGGGCGAGGGCCGCCCGCGGTCGCCGGTTCGCGTCAGGGTTGCGTCAACGGCGTCCCTCGCCTGTCGGATCATCCTATTTGTCGGGACCGTTGGCCGTAAGGTCGACGCTGCACCAGCAGTTTCAGCGGGAGACAGTGAGGCCATGGCACGCGGCAAGCTTCGGATCTACCTCGGTGCGGCACCGGGCGTCGGCAAGACGTACGCCATGCTGTCCGAAGCGCACCGGCGGCAGGAGCGCGGCACGGACTGCGTGGCGGCGTACGTCGAGCACCACGGCCGGCAGCGCACCGAGGTGCTGCTGCACGGCCTGGAGCAGATCGAGCGCCGGGAACTGGAGTACCGCGGCGGCTCCTTCCCGGAGATGGACGTGGACGCGGTCCTCGCCCGCGCCCCGCAGGTCGCCCTGGTGGACGAACTCGCCCACACGAACATCCCGGGCTCGCGCAACGTCAAGCGCTGGCAGGACGTGGAGGAGCTGCTGGGGGCCGGCGTCGACGTCGTCTCCACGGTGAACATCCAGCACCTGGAGTCCCTCGGTGACGTCGTGGAGTCGATCACGGGCGTCCGGCAGCAGGAGACGGTGCCCGACGAGTTCGTGCGGCGCGCCGACGAGATCGAGCTCGTGGACATGTCGCCGCAGGCGCTGCGCCGGCGGATGGCCCACGGCAACGTCTACCGGCCGGACAAGGTCGACGCGGCGCTGTCCAACTACTTCCGGCCCGGCAACCTCACCGCCCTGCGGGAGCTGGCCCTGCTGTGGGTCGCCGACCGGGCCGACGCGTATCTGAAGCAGTACCGTCGCGACCACCGGGTGTCGGCGATCTGGGGCTCGCGCGAGCGGATCGTGGTCGGCCTGACCGGCGGCCCGGAGGGCCGCACCCTCATCCGGAGGGCGGCGCGACTGGCGGAGAAGGGCGCGGGCGGCGAGGTGCTGGCCGTGTACATCGCCCGCAGCGACGGACTGACGTCGGCCTCCCCGAAGGAGCTGGCGCTCCAGCGCACCCTCGTGGAGGACCTCGGCGGCACCTTCCACCACGTGGTGGGCGACGACGTGCCGGCCGCGCTGCTGGACTTCGCCCGCGGCGTCAACGCCACCCAGATCGTGTTGGGCTCCTCCCGCCGCAAGACCTGGCAGTACGTCTTCGGGCCCGGGGTCGGCGCGACGGTCGCCCGGGACTCGGGGACCGACCTCGACGTGCACATCGTCACCCACGAGGAGGTGGCCAGGGGGCGCGGGCTGCCGGTGGCCCGGGGCGCCAGGCTCGGGCGGACCCGGATCGCCTGGGGCTGGTTCACCGGCGTGGCGGGACCGGTGCTCGCGGCGCTGCTGCTGAACGCGGTCGACCTCGGCCTGGCCAACGACATGCTGCTGTTCCTGGCGGTGACCGTGGCGGCGGCGCTGCTCGGCGGTCTGCTGCCCGCACTGGCCTCCGCGGCCGTGGGCTCGCTCCTGCTGAACTACTTCTACACACCGCCCCTGCACCGGTGGACGATCGCCGACCCGAAGAACATCGTCGCCATCGTGGTCTTCGTCGGGGTCGCGGTGTCGGTGGCCTCCGTGGTGGATCTGGCGGCCCGGCGCACCCACCAGGCGGCCCGGCTGCGGGCCGAGTCCGAGATCCTCTCCTACCTCGCGGGCAACGTGCTGCGCGGCGAGACCGGACTGGAGGAGCTGCTGGAGCGGGTGCGTGAGACGTTCGCGATGGAGTCCGCGGCACTGCTGGAGCGGGCGGACGACCGCGCGCCGTGGACCCGCGCGGGCCACGTCGGCGCGGGCAGACCGGTCGATCGGCCCGAGGAGGCCGATGTGGACGTGCCCGTCGGCGACCACCTGGCGCTCGCGCTCACCGGGCGGGTGCTGCCCGCGGAGGACCGGCGGGTGCTCGCCGCGTTCGCCGCGCAGGCGGTCGTCGTGCTGGACCGGCGGCGCCTGCGGGAGGAGGCCGAACGGGCCCGCGCGCTGGCCGAGGGCAACCGCATCCGCACCGCCCTGCTGGCCGCCGTCAGCCATGACCTGCGCACTCCGCTGGCCGGGATCAAGGCGGCGGTCTCCAGCCTCCGCTCCCCGGACGTCGCCTGGTCGCAGGAGGACCGGGCGGAGCTGCTGGCGGGCATCGAGGAGGGCGCGGACCGTCTCGATCACCTGGTGGGCAACCTGCTGGACATGTCGCGCCTGCAGACCGGCACGGTCACGCCGATCATCCGGGAGACCGACCTCGACGAGGTGGTGCCGATGGCGCTCGGCGGGGTGCCGGAGCCGGAGCGGAGCGTGGACCTGGACATCCCGGAGACGCTGCCCATGGTCGCCGTCGACCCGGGCCTGCTGGAGCGGTCGGTCGCCAACCTGGTGGAGAACGCGGTCAAGTACAGCCCGGCAGGCGCGCGCGTGCTGGTCGCCGCCAGTGCGATGTCCGACCGCGTCGAGCTGCGGGTCGTGGACCGAGGGCCGGGCGTCCCCGACGAGGCCAAGGAGCGGATCTTCGCGCCCTTCCAGCGCTACGGCGACGCCCCGCGCGGTGCGGGGGTGGGGCTCGGACTCGCGGTCGCGCGGGGCTTCGCCGAGGCCATGGGCGGCACCCTCGAGGCCGAGGACACCCCCGGCGGCGGCCTCACCATGGTCCTCACCGTCCGCGCGGCCGGCCCGCGCCCCGAGCAGGAACCCGTGCGACCCGAAAGGCGAACCTCATGCTGAGCCAGGCCGGGGGGTCACCCCAGGCATCCACGAGGGTGCTCGTCGTGGACGACGAGCCGCAGATCGTGCGCGCCCTCGTGATCAATCTCAAGGCCCGCGGATACGAGGTCGACGCGGCCCACGACGGCGCCACCGCCCTGCGGATCGCCGCCGCCCGCCACCCCGACGTGGTCGTCCTCGACCTCGGGTTGCCGGATCTGGACGGCGTGGAGGTGATCAAGGGGCTGCGCGGCTGGACCCGGGCGCCGATCCTGGTGCTGTCCGCCCGGCACTCCTCGGACGAGAAGGTCGAGGCGCTCGACGCGGGCGCCGACGACTACGTGACCAAGCCCTTCGGCATGGACGAGCTGCTGGCGAGGCTGCGGGCCGCCGTGCGCCGGGCCGAACCCGCCGGGGGCGAGGACGAAGCCCTGGTGGAGACCGACGGGTTCACCGTCGACCTGGTCGCCAAGAAGGTCAACCGGGCCGGGAAGGACGTCCGGTTGACGCCCACGGAGTGGCATCTGCTGGAGGTGCTGGTGCGCAACACCGGCCGCCTGGTAAGCCAGCGGCAGCTGCTGCAGGAGGTGTGGGGCCCGTCGTACGGGACGGAGACCAACTATCTGCGGGTGTACATGGCGCAGCTCAGACGCAAGCTCGAGGCGGATCCCTCGCACCCCCGCCACTTCCACACGGAACCCGGGATGGGCTACCGCTTCGAGCGCTGATCCGGGCCGGGCGGAGGGCGCGGCGGCGTCGGGGGCCGGGGGTACGGCCGCGGCTACGGCTCGGAGGGGGCGTCCCGGTACGCTTCAGACATGAGCGCTGTCCCTCGTTCCGAAAAGCCGGTGGGCCGGTTCCGGCGCATGCTCGACCGGCTCTCCTCGTCGCAGGAGGACCTGGAGTCCGAGGAGCTGCGCGAGGACACCGAGACGGCCGGCTGCACACGGATAGGCGACTGCCAGGACCGGCAGATCGTCACGGTTACTGGTACCTTGCGCACGGTCACCCTGCGGCCGCGCGCCGGAGTCCCGGCCCTCGAGGCCGAGCTGTTCGACGGCAGCGCCGCGCTGGACGTCGTGTGGCTGGGCCGGCGCTCCATCGTGGGCATCGAGCCGGGACGCAGGCTCATCGCATCGGGCCGGGTCTCCATGAGCCGGGGCCGCCGGGTGCTGTTCAACCCCAAGTACGAACTGAGACCCCTGGGTAGGGAGTAGCCGGTGACGTCGCTCGACAAGCCGACCGAAGACACGACCGTGGAGCAGCCGACCGCGGAGGACACCGCCGCGGCCGACGCCCGGGCGGTGACGGAGGCCGCGCTGTTCGAGGCGTTCGGCGGGATCCGCGGCATGGTCGAGACGGTGGTGCCCGGCCTGGTCTTCGTCACGATCTTCACGATCAACAAGAACCTGCACATGTCCGCGATCGCCGCGCTCGCGGTGTCGGTCGTCCTAGTCGTGGTCCGCCTGGCGATGAAGGACACCGTCAAGCACGCGTTCAGCGGCGTCTTCGGCGTCGCCTTCGGCGTCGTCTTCGCGATGATGACCGGCAACGCCAAGGCCTTCTACCTGCCGGGCATGCTCTACACGCTCGGTCTGGCGCTGGCGTACATCATCACGACGCTGTGCGGGGTGCCGCTGATCGGCCTGATCCTCGGCCCGGTCTTCAAGGAGAACCTCTCCTGGCGGACCCGCAATCCCGGGCGCAAGAAGGCCTACGCGAAGGCCAGCTGGGCCTGGGGTCTGATCCTGCTCGCCAAGTGCGCGATCCTCTTCCCGCTGTACTGGTGGGCCGACACCGCTCAGCTCGGCTGGGTGCTGATCGCCCTGAAGATCCCGCCGTTCCTGCTGGCCGTCTGGCTGACCTGGGTGTTCCTCGCGAAGGCGCCCGCGCCGATCGACGTGTTCGCGGAGATGGAGGCGGAGGAGAAGGCCGCTGCCGCCGCGGAGGCCTCCGAGACCGGCGGGCGCCACCGTCGATGACCGCGGTCCCGTGTCGGGGTGCGACCATGGCCGTCCCCGGGGCTGCGCCCCCGGCCCCCCGCTCGAACCGGTGAAGGGCGCCCTGAGATCTCAGGGCGCCCTTCACCGTCGTCACGCTTCACCGGATCAGTCGCCGGTGGTGTCCTTGCGGACCGACAGCAGGTCCTCGAGCTGTTCCTCTCTCGCCTGGGCGGCGACGAAGAGCAGTTCGTCGCCCGCCTCCAGGGAGTCCTCCCGGGTCGGGGTGAGAACCCGGGTGCCGCGGATGATGGTGACCAGCGAGGTGTCCTCCGGCCACTCCACGTCGCCGACCTGGGTCCCGGCCAGGGCCGACTCCTCCGGGAGCGTCAGTTCGACGAGGTTGGCGTCGCCGTGGCTGAAGCGCAGCAGGCGCACCAGGTCGCCGACGCTCACCGCCTCCTCGACCAGAGCCGACATCAGGCGCGGCGTGGACACGGCCACGTCCACGCCCCAGGACTCGTTGAAGAGCCACTCGTTCTTCGGGTTGTTGACCCGGGCCACGACGCGCGGGACGCCGTACTCCGTCTTGGCCAGCAGCGACACGACCAGGTTGACCTTGTCGTCGCCGGTCGCGGCGATGACGACGTTGCAGCGCTGCAGGGCCGCCTCGTCCAGTGAGGTGATCTCGCAGGCGTCGGCCAGCAGCCACTCCGCCTGAGGGACGCGCTCGACCGAGATGGCGGTCGGCGCCTTGTCGACGAGGAGGACCTCGTGGCCGTTCTCCAGCAGTTCACCGGCGATCGAGCGGCCGACGGCGCCGGCTCCGGCAATGGCGACCCTCATCGGTGACCGTCCTCCTTCGGGCCTTCGGCGAACGACGCCTCGACCTTCTCGACCTCGTCGGTGCGCAGCATCACATGCACCAGGTCGCCCTCCTGGAGGACCGTCTGCGAGCTGGGCAGGATCGCCTCGCCGAGCCGGGTCAGGAACGCCACGCGGACGCCCGTCTCCTCCTGCATCGTGCTGATCTTGTGACCGACCCAGGACGCGGCGGCGTGCACCTCGGCCAGCTGGACGCCCCCGGTGGGGTCGCGCCACAGCGGCTCGGCGCCCGACGGCAGCAGCCTGCGCAGCATCTGGTCGGCCGTCCAGCGGACGGTGGCGACGGTGGGGATGCCCAGACGCTGGTAGACCTCCGCGCGGCGCGGGTCGTAGATACGGGCGGCGACGTTCTCGATGCCGAACATCTCGCGGGCCACGCGGGCGGCGATGATGTTCGAGTTGTCGCCGCTGGAGACGGCGGCGAACGCGCCGGCCTCCTCGATGCCCGCCTCGCGCAGCGTGTCCTGGTCGAAGCCGACCCCGGTGACCCGACGGCCGCCGAAACCGGAGCCCAGTCGTCGGAAGGCGGTGGGGTCCTGATCGATCACGGCGACCGTGTGCCCCTGTTGCTCCAGGGTCTGCGCGAGAGCGGAGCCCACTCTGCCGCAGCCCATGATGACGATGTGCACGACCGTCCTTCCGAGGGTCAAGAAGTAAAGAAGTCCATAAATTTCTCGCCTGGCTGGGAACAGGGTCTCAGACCGCCGCCCAAGCTACACAGGCACGGTCGTCACAGGGCACCCCCGTGCACCGTCCGCGGCGCGCCGGGGGAGGGCGGTTCAGCGTCGGCTGATGCTCCACAGACTCAGGAAGGTAAGAACTCCCAGGCCTGCCAAGGTTCCTACGGCGCCGATGAGCTCCGCGGTCGTGTGCATGGACCCTCCGAGGGGCGGCAGTGGGCGGGGAATTGTCATATAGACATGGCGACTGCCGTGGCGGTGGATCGCCCAGCCGCCGACCGGCCGATTTCACCCGGGAGGCAGACGCGCCACGCCGTCACCCGGCTGAGCCCGGGGGAGGGTGGGCGGTCCCGTGTTCGAAGGCCTACGATCCTCTGTTGTGTCCAAACTGACCGACGTGCCCAAACGGATCCTGATCGGGCGCGCACTGCGCAGTGATCGGCTCGGAGAAACGCTCCTGCCGAAGCGCATCGCTCTGCCCGTCTTCGCCTCCGACCCGCTGTCCTCCGTGGCCTACGCGCCTGGGGAGGTACTGCTGGTCCTGTCCATCGCGGGCGTGTCGGCCTACCACTTCAGCCCGTGGATCGCCCTCGCGGTCGTCGTGCTGATGTTCACGGTGGTCGCCTCCTACCGGCAGAACGTCCACGCCTACCCGAGCGGCGGCGGCGACTACGAGGTGGCCACCACCAACCTCGGCCCCAAGGCCGGCCTGACCGTCGCGAGCGCGCTGCTCGTCGACTACGTCCTCACGGTGGCCGTCTCCATCGCCTCCGGCATCGAGAACCTCGGCTCCGCCATCCCGTTCGTCGTCGAGCACAAGGTGGCCTGCGCGGTCGCCGTCATCGTGCTGCTGACGCTGATGAACCTGCGCGGCGTCAAGGAGTCCGGCAAGCTCTTCGCCATCCCGACCTACGTGTTCGTCGCCGGCGTCTTCATCATGATCGCCTGGGGCGCCTTCCGCGGGGTGGTGCTCGGCGACACCATGCGGGCGCCGACCGCCGAGTACACGATCAAGGCCGAGCACCAGGGCCTGGCCGGTTTCGCCCTGGTCTTCCTGCTGCTGCGCGCCTTCTCCTCCGGCTGTGCGGCGCTCACCGGCGTGGAGGCGATCTCCAACGGCGTCCCCGCCTTCCGCAAGCCCAAGTCGAAGAACGCGGCGAGCACGCTCGCGGCGATGGGCCTGCTGGCCGTCACCATGTTCTGCGGGATCATCGTCCTGGCCCTGGTGACCGACGTCCGGATGGCCGAGAACCCGGCCGCCGACCTGCTGCACAACGGCGTCGCCGTCGGCTCCGAGTACGTCCAGAACCCGGTGATCACCCAGGTCGCCGAGGCCGTCTTCGGCAAGGGCAGCTTCCTGTTCATCGTGCTCGCCGCGGCCACCGCCCTGGTGCTGTTCCTGGCGGCGAACACCGCCTACAACGGCTTCCCGGTGCTCGGCTCGATCCTCGCCCAGGACCGCTACCTGCCGCGCCAGCTGCACACCCGCGGCGACCGCCTCGCCTTCTCCAACGGCATCGTGCTGCTGGCCGGCGCGGCCACCCTGCTGGTCGTCATCTACGGCGCCGACTCCACCCGGCTGATCCAGCTGTACATCGTCGGCGTGTTCGTGTCCTTCACGCTCAGCCAGACCGGCATGGTCCGGCACTGGAACCGGCTCCTGGCCACCGAGACCGACCAGGTCAAGCGGCGTCACATGGTCCGCTCGCGGGCGATCAACACCTTCGGCGCCTTCTTCACCGGCCTGGTCCTGGTCGTCGTCCTCGGCACCAAGTTCACGCACGGAGCCTGGGTCGCCCTGCTCGGCATGGTGATCTTCTACGGGACGATGACCGCGATCCGCCGCCACTACGACGGCGTCGCCGCCGAGATCGCCGCCCCCGAGGGCCCCAGCGACGACAGCGTCCGGCCCTCGCGCGTCCACTCCGTGCTGCTCATCTCCAAGATCCACCGGCCGACGCTGCGCGCCCTCGCCTACGCCAAGCTGATGCGCTCCGACACCCTGGAGGCGCTGACCGTCAACGTCGACCCGGCCGAGACGAAGACACTGCGCGACGAGTGGGAGCGGCGCGGGATCGACGTGCCGCTGAAGGTCCTGGACTCGCCCTACCGCGAGGTCACCCGGCCGGTCATCGAGTACGTGAAGAGCCTGCGCAGGGAGTCGCCGCGCGACGCCGTGTCGGTGATCATCCCCGAGTACGTGGTCGGTCACTGGTACGAGCACCTGCTGCACAACCAGAGCGCCCTGCGGCTGAAGGGCCGGCTGCTGTTCACCCCGGGCGTCATGGTCACGTCGGTCCCCTACCAGCTGCAGTCCTCCGAGGCGGCGAAGAAGCGGGCGCGCAGGCGTCAGGAGTGGAACGCTCCCGGTTCGGTGCGGCGCGGACCGCTGCAGGAGGGGCACCACCCGAAGGAGCCGTCGGCTCCGCGCGGCCGGCCCGATTCCGGCAACGCCGGGAGCCCCTCGGGGCCCGACGCGAAGGACTGACCCTCGTTCCGCGGACCCTCGCTCCGCGGACCCCGTTCCGCGCGGACCCCGACCCCGCGCCCCGGCGCATGGTGAACGGCCGGACGACAGCCACGTAGACTGGTGGGCTGTTGTCCGGCCGTTCCTCGTTCGACGTTGTGGAGTCACCCCGCCATGCAGGCAGAACCGAAGAATCCGCAGGCGGCATCACTCGTCGGGCAGGAGTACGAGGTCGAGGTCGGCCCCGTCGCCCACGGCGGCCACTGCATCGCCCGGACCGACGCCGGCCAGGTCCTGTTCGTCCGGCACACACTGCCCGGCGAGCGGGTGGTGGCCCGGGTCACGGAGGGCGAGGAGGGCGCGCGGTTCCTGCGGGCGGACGCGGTGCAGATCCTCCAGGCGTCCAAGGACCGCGTCGAGGCTCCCTGCCCGTACGCCGGTCCCGGCCGCTGCGGCGGCTGCGACTGGCAGCACGCCAAGCCCGGCGCGCAACGCCGCCTCAAGGGCGAGGTCATCGCCGAGCAGCTGCAGCGGCTCGCGGGCCTCACGCCCGAGGAGGCCGGCTGGGACGGCACCGTGATGCCGGCCGAGGGTGACAAGCTGCCGGCGGGCCAGGTGCCCCAGTGGCGCACCCGCGTGCAGTACGCGGTGGACGCCGACGGCAACGCAGGCCTGCGGCGCCACCGCTCGCACGAGGTCGAGCCGATCGAGCACTGCATGATCGCGGCGCAGGGCGTCAGCGAGCTGGGCATCGAGGAGCGCGACTGGTCCGGCATGGCCTCCGTCGACGCCATCGCCGCGACGGGCTCCCAGGACCGCATGGTGATCCTCGAGCCCCGGCCCGGCGCCCGCCTGCCCCTCGTCGAGCTCGACAGGCCCGTCTCCGTCATGCGCGTCGAGGAGCACGACGGCGGCATCCACCGCGTCCACGGCCGCGGGTTCGTACGGGAGCGGGCCGACGGCCGCACCCATCGCGTCGGCAGCGGCGGCTTCTGGCAGGTCCACCCGCAGGCCGCCGACACCCTCGTCAAGGCCGTCATGCAGGGCCTGCTGCCGCGCAAGGGCGACATGGCGCTCGACCTGTACTGCGGCGTCGGCCTCTTCGCCGGAGCGCTGGCCGACCGGCTCGGCGACAAGGGCGCGGTCCTCGGCATCGAGTCCGGCAAGCGCGCCGTCGAGGACGCCCGGCACAATCTCGCCGGCTTCGACCGGGTGCGGATCGAGCAGGGCAAGGTGGAGAGCGTCCTTCCCCGGACCGGGATCACCGAGGTCGACCTCATCGTCCTGGACCCGCCGCGCGCGGGCGCGGGCAAGAAGACCGTGGAGCACCTGTCGTCGCTGGGCGCGCGGAAGATCGCCTACGTGGCGTGCGACCCGGCCGCGCTGGCCCGGGACGTGGCCTACTTCCGGGACGGCGGCTACCGGGTGCGGACGCTGCGGGCGTTCGACCTGTT
Organism: Streptomyces sp. NPDC020597; assembly: GCF_044335095.1. Classification (NCBI taxonomy): domain Bacteria; kingdom Bacillati; phylum Actinomycetota; class Actinomycetes; order Kitasatosporales; family Streptomycetaceae; genus Streptomyces; species Streptomyces sp. NPDC020597. The sequence goes on from NZ_JBIRUL010000012.1 coordinate 152,824, forward strand.
CCCGATGACGCACCATGTGGAGTGCGTGGCGATTTTGGAGCCTGCCGCAAAGGGGCTCTGACCTGCGACTTTCATAGGCACCTCAGGTGCGGCCGGGTGGACTCGACCTGTTTCCCCGAGCGCACGGTGTGGAGCACCTTTTCGGCTCGCGAAGGCTGTCCGACCTGGCGTTCCTGTGGTGGTTGTCGAATCGATGTGATCGTCTTTACGTATCTCGGCCCGGACGGCGACAGCCGTCTTGACGCTCGGATGACGATCGTTCTGATGAGGCGTCACCGCAGGGGCGGCGGCCGTACGGGCTGTTCTGCCGATGTTGTCGCGAGGAGCCCCGCGCGGGCTGCCGGGCACGATGCGGTGCGCCCTCGATCAAGGGCAACAGCGGGGCATCCCGCAAGGTTCTGGCGCGAAGCCACGTCGCCGAGTACGTCTTTCAGTTCGCCGAACAGGCCGAAGGGGTCGCGCCCTGGGGCGATGTGGAGTTCGTCCAGCTGCCAGACGGCGTATGCAACGGCAGGGTGCGCGGTCAGGGCCTCGATGTCGGCGGCTGCCGGGTCGCGCAGGTGGAAGCGGAGACGCACGAAGCAGTGGGTCAGACGTGTGACGTTCTCCTGGCCTCCGACACCTCGGAGGATCGCTGCTGCACCCTGGTCGTCGTCATGTGCCGGCATGGGTGCCCTCCGCCGGGTCGTCCCGTGCTGTCAGCCGGCTGACGTGCAGCGCGAGACAGAGGATCTCCTCGCGAGCCCGCTCGAAGCACGGTCAACTGGAGTGACCGGTGAATGAGCGGCTGAACTGCTGCCCGGACTCGACGGAGCGTCGGACAGTGGCCAGGCGTGTCCGTTCGTACCAGTCGAGGCGATCCCGCCGGCCATGGCTCCGGCCAGCCCCATCCAGGCCCCGGTGTTCGCGGCCTTGCGTTCGGCCGCGTTGACCGAGGCCGCCAGCCGCCGGTACCGGCCGATCAGGAAGGGTCCGGCTCAGAGCGCCAAACCGTGGATCCACACGGGCCCCTCGCGGGTCGACCGAGGCCGGGCCGGCTCGAACACCACCTGATGGATCGGAGGACGCACGAAGGTAGACGCGCCGTTCGGACCTGCGGGTGCCAGAGCTCCAAGTCATTGATCACTAAAGAGTCGGGTGACAGCGAAAGCGTCAAGCCCGGTTCGGCGGGAGGCCGCGAGGAAAAGGAGCTGCCACGGCAGACACCTCGCCGCGCGGCCGACCCAACGTCCTGGCTGTCCGGCTACCGCAGACTCAGCCCCCGCTGCGAACGAATCCCCCGCAACTGCCTGGCCTTTCTCGGCCTCGCCGCCGCCCTGTGCCGCTACAAGCGACTCGTCCGCCGCACCACGCAGGACACGGTCTTATCCGCTCGGCGAACGCAAAGCGCGCACTTCGAGCGCGGTGTTCCCTCCGGCGTGGCCGGCTGTTTCGAAGGCCTGCCACATCGAGGCGTACTTCCCGCCCCTGGCGAGCAACTCCTCGTGCGGCCCGGTCTCGATGATCCGGCCGCCGTCGAGGACGACGATGCGGTCCGCGGTCCGCGCCGTCTGCAGGCGGTGCGCGATCACGATCGTGGTCCGGCCGCGCGAGACGCGCCGCATCGCGGCGGTGACCCGGGCTTCGGTGCCGAGGTCGAGGTTGGCCGTGGCCTCGTCCAGCAGGAGCAGGACGGGGTCGACCAGCTCGGCCCTGGCCAAGGCGATGAGCTGGCGCTGCCCGGCCGACAGGGACCGGCCGCGTTCCGCCAGCACGCACCGGTAGCCGCCGGGCAGCCCGGTGACGAAGTCGTGGGCGCCGACCGCCCGCGTCGCCGCCTCGACCTCGGCGTCGCCAGCCCCGGGCCGACCGTAGGCGATGTTGTCGCGGACCGATCCGGTGAACAGGAACGCCTCCTGTGGCACATAACCGAGCCGCCGCCGGTACGAGGACAGGTCGAGCGCGCGCAGATCGTGGCCGTCGACGCGTACGGCACCCTCGCTCGGATCGTAGAACCGTGCCAGCAGCTTCATCAGGGTCGACTTGCCCGCGCCGGTCTCGCCGACCAGGGCGACCGTCTCGCCGGCCGCGATACGCAGGCTGATGCCACGCAGCGCCTCGGGTGGCCCGGCCGGCGAGACGGGCGCCGTGGTCAGGTAGGAGAAGTGCACGTCGTCGAAGACCACCTCACCGGTCAGCGGACCCGTTTCCACGGGGTTCGCCGGGCTGGGGGTGAGGCTGTCGACCTTCATGAGCTCGGCGATGCGGTTCACCGAGATCCGGGTCTGCTGCCACGAGTCGAAGACCTGCGACAGCTGTTGGACGGGAGAGAAGAACAGGTCGATGTAGAGGATGAAGGCGATCAGGGCGCCCGCGGTCAGCTGCCCGGACATGACCATTCCGGCCCCCACGCCCAGGACGATGACACTCGTGGCGTCCGAGAGGAACTCCATGAACAGGAAATAGACGAGCATCAGCCGTTGGGCCGAGAGACGGGCGGCGACGTAGTCGTGGCCGAGCCGCCGGTACCGGGTCTTGGCGATCTCCTCGTGGACGAAGGCCTGGGATTCGCGTACCCCGGACAGGCTCTCCTGGAAGTCCGCGTTGACGGCGGCGATCCGCTCCCTGGCCCGGTCGTAGCGTATGCGGCCCCGCCGCCGGTACAGCACCGTCGCGAGGGCCATCGGGACGAGGACCGGGAGCATGACGGCTTCCAGTTCGGGGTTGAGGAAGAGCAGCGTCGTCCCCACGCCGACGAACGTGACGAGCGAGACGATCGCGGACAGTACGCCGCTCTCGATCAGCGACTCGAACTGATTGACGTCGGTTGTCATCCGGGTCATGATCCGCCCGGCCATCTCCCCCTCGTAGAAGCCGAGGGACAGCCGCTGCAACTGGGCCCAGATCCGGATCCGCAGGGACAGCATGACGCGTTGGGCGGTCTTACCGGTCACGAACGTGCCGGCGATCTCATCGATCAGGCCGGCCAGGGCCACCACCAGGTACACGCCCGACGCGGTGAACAGGGCGACCTTGGATCCGGCCGTCACGCCGCTGTTGATGCCGTTCTTGACCAGGTAAGGGCCGATCACTGAAGCCAGGGCGTCGAGGACGACCAGGAGCAGGCCGAGCAGGAGCAGGTGCCGGAACTCCGACAGGAGCCCGCCCAGGCTGAACGAGGGGTCCCTGCGTGACTCCGTCTCGAGGTCAACCGCCGCGATGTCGCGCACGGGGCCGAGCGCGGCCACGCGGTCCAGCAGTTCGGGAGGTACCTCCACCGTGCTGCGGCGGCCAGGGCCGTGGTCGCCGCGTCCGCGCCGATGCTTCTCGTCCCGCTCCGTGGCGGTCGCGCCTGTGCCGGAAGGCGAGGCCGGTGCCTCGGTCGCGCCTGTGCCGGAAGGCGAGGCCGGTTCGGTCCCGCCGTCGGCGGCGTCCCCTTCGAGCTCCCCGAGCAGCGTCCGGTACAGCGCGTCGCGCTCCACCAGCTCCTCGTGGGTGCCGACATCGACGACCCGGCCCTGGTCCATGACCACGATCCGGTCCGCCAGACGTAGGGTCGAGCGGCGGTGCGCGACCAGGACGGTGGTCCGCCCGGCCGTCGCCTCGCGCAGGGCGTCGTGGATGACCTCCTCGGTGGCGGCGTCCACCGCGCTGGTCGCGTCGTCGAGGATCAGGATCCGGGGGTCGTACAGCAGTGCCCGGGCCAGGGCCACTCGCTGCCGCTGCCCGCCCGACAGGCGCTGGCCCCGCTCGCCCACCACGGTGTCGTAGCCATGGGGCAGGTCCATGATGAAGTCGTGCGCACCCGCGGCGCGTGCCGCCTGTTCGATGTCGGCGTCACCGGCGCCCGGGCATCCGTAGGCGATGTTGTCCCGAACCGACGTGGAGAACAGGAAGCTCTCCTCGAACGCCACGCCGACCTGACTGCGCAGGGAGCGCAGAGTGACGTTCCGCAGGTCGTGGCCGTCGACGAGCACGGTGCCCTGCTGCGGGTCGTGGATGCGCGACACCAGCGCCACCGCGGTCGACTTGCCGCTCCCGCTCGGGCCGACGAGCGCGACACGGGACCCGGCCGGTATGTGCAGGTCGAGGCCGCGCAGGACCTCGTCTCCCTCCCGGTAGGAGAAGTGCACCCCCGAGAAGGTGATGTCGCCGCGGAGAGCGGGCAGTTCTGTCGCGTCGGGTGCGTCGGCGATGGCGGGGCGCAGGTCGATGAGCTGGAAGATGCGCTCCAGACCGGCCCTGGCCTGCTGCGCGATGACGGGGAGGCGGGCCAACCGGCCGGCGGGGGGCACGAGTTGGGCGACGTAGCTGGAGAAGGCCAGGAACGTGCCCAGAGTGATCTCGTGGCGCAGCGCCAGCCAGCCGCCGTAGGCCAGGATCGCCACCTGCCCGAAGACGGGAATGACCTGCAGGACCGGCTGGTAGCGGGCCTGCAGTCGCACCAGGCGCATCTGGGAACCGAAAACGGCCTGCGATGCCTCGGCCACTCGCTCGACTTCCCGCTGCTCCTGGCCGAAGGCCTTGACAACCCGCACCCCGTTGAGGACCTCGTCGACGGTCTGGACGACGTCTCCCACCCGCTGCTGGGCGTCCCATGTCGCGGGGAACACCTTCCGGCGCATTCTGTAGGAGACAGTGAGCACCATGGGCACGATGACGATACTGACCACGGCCAGAGACGGGCTCAGGACGAGCATCACCCCGATCGCCAGGGCGACCCGCAGCGCGTCGCTGCCCAGGAACGGGAAGTAGTTGAGCAGTCCCTGGACCAGGGATGTGTCCGCATTGGCTCTGCCGACGAGTTGCCCCGTCGGCATGCGGTCGAGGTTCTCGGCGTCCATGGACTGAAGACGGCCGTGCATGGCGCTGCGCAGATCGAACTCGACTTCGAGAGCGAGGCGAGCCCCCGACAGGCGGCGGAGGAACTCGAAGCCGGCTGTGGCGGCGCCGAGCACCAGGAGCAGGGTCAGCCACAGCCACAGTGCCGACCCACCGGTGAGGATGACGCCATCGATGATCTGCCGCACGACCATGGGCATGGCGATCATGGAGGCGCTGCCGAGTACCGCGCCCAGCAGGGTGAGCGCCAGTGCCTTGCGGCGCCGGAGCATATGTCCCCACAGGCGTCGGCCCCATGCTGGACCGGCCGATGGTTCAGCGGACGTCGACTCGCGCTCCGCATGGCGACGCGCTCGGCGGGACGGTCGTCCACCGCCGCGTCCAGCCTGACACCCCGTAAGCACAGTCTTCTCCACTGGTACTCCCGTCTGTCGGGTAGCTGGTGGTTTTATGAGGTGGACATGACGGAGAGCTGAGAGGCGTGGGCAACTGAACGCCGGCTATCGCCGTTCGAGTGGACGACGCGGCTCAGGCGCTCGGTTCTGGTACGGCGTGCTCCGTGACCGGCACCCGGAGCAGGGCCGGGTACTCGAGGTCGGCCGTGTTTTTCAGGAGAACCGGCGCCTGGTCGAATCCGGCAGCCAGGAACACCTGCGCTGAGGTGTCTGCCATACCGGCATTTCCTCCCATCTGTCGTCGAAGGATTGTCCATCACTCGACGATGCGCCCACCGGGACCCAAGGATTCGGTAGGCGCACGGGAATGGGGATCTTACACAGTGGCGAGGGCTCTTCCAAGATTGCCCCCCATCAGAGAAGGGAAGCCGACCAAAGGTGTGGAAAGGTCCATGGTGTCGGGTTTGTAGCGCGTGAGTTAACACGGTGTACGGCAAACCTGCGAGGGTCAGACTTTAGTAAAAATTTGAAAGATCTCTACGTGGATATGGCGTTGACAACCGCTTTCTGTTCGGGTTAGATGCAACATGCCATCAACTCGGCGTTCGAAAGATTGCTTCAGGGGGACGTCTCCGGTTTTACGAGGGTCCGAAATGGAAAAAATAAGGGTTCACTTCGAAGGTAAGCGCGGCGCGATCGCACCTCTTACGTGGGCGCAGCGAAGGACCTGGCGGGGGTCCCACTTCAAGCACCGGCCGTTTGTGTGCGTTCATCCTGTCCCGTCAGGGAAAAGCCTCAGCGACGTCATTGAGACCGTCAGATGGGCGCTCGAGGAGTTTGAGTCGCTGCGAACGACGTTTCCCGTGGGTGCCGATGGTGATCCTTTCCAGAAGATCGAAGAGACCGGATCTACGGAGATCCTCGTCATTCCGACCGAGGAATCCATGATAGAGGCCGATATTCGGAGTGTGATACACCGCCTCAAGGGTGAGCGCTTCGATGTCACAGCCGAGCTCGGGGCCCTGTTCGCCGTAATGACCTGTGCCGACGCCCCCGTGCGCCTTATGTGTCTGGTCTCCCACCTCGGAGTTGACGGTCATGGCTGCCAAGCGCTGAGGGTGGCGCTCGGCAACCGTCTTTCCGGGGAGCGTGACGGTCCGTCGGCGCCTTCGATGCAGCCGGTCGACCGGGCGCGGCTGGAGCAATCGCCGAAGTGGCAGGAGAAGAGCGCGCGATCCCTCGAATACTGGAAGTCGGTTCTGGAAAGGCTTCCGCAGGACGAGGGCCGGTCGGCGGTCATGGATTCTCGCGCACTGAGGGGTGCCGTCTCGGTCATCTCGAAGAAGTACGCCAAGAGTGTGTCCGTGGTCTACCTGGCTGCTGTTTCGGTGGTGGCCGGCGCGCTCATCGGGCGGGACAAGTCCTCGTTCACGTTGCCGGCTTCCAATCGTTTGACTCAGGAAGAGCGCTCCTACGTCGGTGAGCTCGTTCAATTTGCCCCTGGGGTGCTCGAATCGCTCGACCTGTCTTTTGAGGCCATCGTCGACGATGCCTGGAAGGCGAGCGTCAAGGGTTACAGATTCAGTCGCTACGACGAGCAGGCTCTTCAGCAGATGCTCGTCGATCTCGACGAAGGCAGCGAGTACAAAAGAGATTTCGACTTCTCATTCAACGACATGAGGAACTCCACGCAAGGAGAGTCGTACGGCGGGGCGGTAGGGCGGATTCGGAATCTCGTAAAAGAGACCAAAATCGAACCGCGTGATCACGTGTATCAAGGTGGGACTCGATTTCTGTCCGTCGCCCTGCGCGGCGACATCAATGAGGTGCTCTCGATCGCTGTTCACGACTCGTACTTCCCGGACGTCCCTGTCCAGCGTATTTTGCTGGCGATCGAGGCTCTTCTGGTCGGCGTGGCTGTGGGGGACCCGGAGCCGCTCGATTTCCCCCTGCGATTCGCGAGGAGGTGCCTGACATCCCGACGGCTTTTCTGAGCGCTTCATTTCGAATCCTGACATTTTGAGCGGCGAATCGGGCCCCAACCGGAGTGGTGGTGAAAGATCTCATGACGGCCGACTGGCTTCCTGAACCCAACGAGATCGCAGTAGTCGAACTCCCGGTCAGATTCCTGGAGGCAGCCGACTCGCCACGTCTCTGCGGGATAGACAAGGAGCATGCGCTGGCCCTCGCGGAAAGCGACTCATTGCTTCCGCCCATCATGGTCCACCGGCCTACGATGCGAATCATCGACGGAATGCATCGTGTGCAGGCGGCTCTGATAAAGGGCTGCGACACCGTCCCCGCCATTTTTTTTGACGGCAGCGATGCTGAAGCGTACGTACTGGGTGTCAAAGTCAACACCCGGCACGGCCTGCCCCTGTCGCGCGCCGACCGGCGGGCCGCGGTCGCACGTGTTTCCGCGCTCTACCCGCAGTGGTCGGACCGTGCCATAGCCGAGATGGTGGGGGTGTCCCCGAAGACGGTCGGCGCGATCCGCTCCATGGGACGCGAGGACATTCCCTCCAACGTGCGCCGGGTCGGCAAGGACGGCCGGGTCCGCCCCCTGAACAGCGCGATGGGCCGCGAGCGCATCCGCATGGCGATCGCCTCGGACCCCGGCGCGTCGCTGCGGAGACTGGCCGAGGCGGCGGGAGTCTCGCCGAACACGGTGCGCAGGATGCGCAAGACGATCCAGAGCGCGCAGGACGTGAAACCCGGCCACGCGGCCGGCACGGCTGTCGTGACCGAGGCTCCGGCTCCGCGGGCGCGACAGACGGACAGTGTCGCCGGCCTGCCCTCGCGGGGGGCGGGCTCCGATCGGCTGTCACTCTGCGTGTCCTGGGCACTTCTCAGCCGGGACCCGTCCTTGCGGTCGACGGAGGCCGGCCGCCTTCTGCTCCGTGGACTGAGCATGCAGTCGCTGGGCCCGGAGACCTGGGAGCGGCTGAGCGACTCCATTCCCGCGCACCGTATGTCCGATGTCGCGCAACTTGCCCGGCAGTGCGCCGATACCTGGCACGAGTTCGCGCAGCGTCTTGAGGTGGGGACGCGGAAGTAGGGTCCGCGGGCGGTGGGACAGGGCCGCGCCGCCCCCTCGGTCCCGCTCAGCGCACAGAGGCCGGGTGCCTGCGGACGAACGAGGTGACAGCCGTGGGACGCACGACATAGACGACCCGGTTGAGGACGTCGGCGGGCGGGCCGTCGACGTGATCGCCGTACCGAGCCGCGAGGCCGAGCCAGAACCCGCCCTCGGTGTCCGGGGCGATGCGCTCCACGGTTCCACGGACTTCCAGGTGCCGGTACGGGTTGTCCGGGTCGTGAAAGGAGACGGAGACGGCAGGGTTGCGGACGATATTGCGGTGTTTGTAGCGCGCGGTCGTGCTGGTGAAATAAAGATGGCTTCCGTCCCAGCCGAACCACATCACGTTCACCTGAGGCGTGCCGTCTGGGCGGATCGTGGCCAGATGAGCGAAGAGCGGTCGTTCAAGCAGATCCCTATGGCTTTCCGGAATCGTGATTCTGGTGGATTTCATGCTCACGCTGTCTCCCAGCTCGTGCATTACAGCCGGACGGGGGCATACGGATTGGAGCACGACGCGCACCGGCAGTCAAGAAATCTCCGTTGCGCCGACTCGTCCGCTCGCCGCGATCGATCGGCAAGAGGCCGACAAGAACGGGCATATTTGATTGCTCGCGGAATGCGCTGTCGCCGTATCACGCAACGTGCTGTCGCCATATTGTGGCTCGGCCATGAGGAGGGCTGCCGAAAGCGATGAAAAGTGCACCTGAAGCCCCGTCCGCTCCCTCGGAACGCCGACGGCTCCGGTACGCGGTGTTCGACCTCGACGGCACGATCCTCGATCCGTCGCAGCGCTTCCTGCCCGGTGTCGCCGAGGGACTGCACAGGCTGCGTGCCCAAGGCCTCCGCCTGCTGCTGGTCACCGGTCGATCGGTCAGGTCCTTTCGCTCCCTGGATGCTTCCGCGCCAGAACTGCGGGCGTTCGACGACCCGCTCCTGCTCAGCAACGGAAACGTCCTGTGGAACCGCGGCGCCGGTTCGGTGACGGTCTCCCGCGCGCTGCCCGCCGAGCTCGCGGCCCGCCTCGCGTCCGCGGACGTCGCGGACACGGTGACCGAGACGGTGAGCGGACTGATCGCGGGCTCGCGTCGTGCCGCCTTGGCGTACGCGCGAGCCTACGGCGTCCGCCGCGAGGACATCGCGACCGGGGCCCTCGCGGCCGACCACCGCGCGGAGGACGCCGTCGCCGTCACCGTGTTCGGCGCCGAGGCGGACCTGACCGAGCAGCTGACCGGTCTGCCCCATGACCTCGACCGTATTTCCGCGTTCGGCGCGCTTGTGGTGAGGCCTGAACACACATGCAAGGCGGCGGCCGTGCACGAGCATGTGCGGCGAAGTTACGGCGAGAGCCACGGACTCGCGGCCACCGTGGCCTTCGGGGACGCGCGCAACGACGCGTGCCTCTTGGGTTCGGCCGCCCTCGGCGTGGCGGTCCAAGGCGCTGACCAGGTCGCCGTACGGCACAGCGATGAGCGGCTGAGTGGACCCCTCGGTGAGTACTTGGCCCGGTTCGTAGCCGACCGGGCGATTGCGGCGGCGGGTATCGACCGCGACGGCCGTGCGCTCCGGTGCCCACACCGGTGAACGCGCTGAACAGGGGAGGAGCCCCGATGGAGAAAGCCGACGCCCTGGTGAGCCTGCTGGCAGAGAACGCGGCCAAGGTGGACGCCGAAGCCGAGTTCCCGGTGGAGAACCTGTGTGCGCTGCGAGAGAGCGGATATCTGGGCCTGCTGGTACCGACGGAGTACGGAGGAATGGGGCGCGGCCTCGACGACATGGTGGAGGTCGCCCGTTCACTCGCCACCGGATGCCTGTCCACCGCCATGATCTGGGCGATGCACTGCCAACAGACCGACGTGCTCGTGCGGCACGCCGACGCCGGCCTGCGCGCGGAACTGTTTCCCCGTGTCGCGGCGGGCGAGGTGTACCTCGCGTCGGTCACCACCGACACGAACAAGGGCGGCCATCTGCTGGCGGCCCAGGACTCGTTGGCGCACCGCGGCGAGCTCCTGACGCTCCACCGGGACGCACCGGTGGTCACCGGAGGTGTCCACGCGGACGGATTCCTCATCACCATGCGAGCGGATCAGGAGGCGCGGGAGCACGAGGTCACGCTCGTGTACGCGAACCGGAAGGATCTGTCGGTCCAGCAGACCCATGAGTGGCGGACTCTCGGCATGCGCGGGACCCACAGCGTGGGGTTGCGCCTCAGCGGCCAGGTGCCCGCTCACCACATCGTCGGCGAACCCGGACGCTTCCGTGAGGTCGCCGCGGACAGCATGGTGCCGACCGGGCATCTCGGGTGGAGCGCCTGCTGGCTGGGCGCGGCGCAGGGCGCCTTCAGCCGTCTTGTGCGCAAGCTCGCAGCCTCCGCCCACAAGGGCGGAACGGACCTCTCCTCACCCCTGGTCCAAGAGCGTGTGGCCCGTATCCGACTCGATCTCGAACTGGTCAGCGCCTACCTCTCCAAGGTGCGGGAGGAGGTGAGTGCGCTGCGCGAGAGCGGTCGGCGGCTGGATGCCCCCTCCGTGCAGATTCACCTCAACACCCTGAAACTCGCGGCGTCCGAGCTGACCTTCCAGGCCGCCGACCGCATGGTGCAGCTGGCCGGGCTGTCCACCGGGTACTCCGGCGACTCACCCATTCCTCTCGAACGGGTCTTCCGCGACCTGCGGTCAGCGGCCCTGAACTACGCGAACGACCGGCTGCTGACCGCCAACGGCGCGCTGTCGATGCTCGACCGCGCGGTCACGCTGGTGTGACGGCGCGGCTGCCCCGGGGCCGTCCAACGCTCCTGCGTCACGGCGGGGACAGCACGGGGGCCTCTCCCGAGCGCAGCCGCCGCTCCATGTCCCCCGGCCAACACAACTCGAGTCCCGAGCTCCCCTGCGCGCTCGCCAGCCATGCGCGGGTCGCGGTCGCCCGCAGGCCCAGTTCGTCGACCATCGAGGTGGCGAAGAGCTGATCCGCGTGGGCGCACACCCAGGCGATCGGAGCGGACAGCCCGAACTCCCGTGTTTCCTCCGCGACGCGTTCCCGGGTCACGGTCGAGGCGCGCCTCCACTGGCGCGCGATGTCGGCGAACTGCGCCAAGGACACGTCCTTGGTCCGAATCGTGCGCTCCACCCACCCCTCACGGAAGAGATGGAGACACAGAAAGAGGAACATGTCCGCGGTGGAGAGCGCGGGCAGCGTCGTGCCGGGTTCCACCGGGGCCGGCTCGATCCGTGCCAGCACCTTGTCGACCGGAACCTGCCACGGACAGCCGTGCCATGTGAAGCTGTTGGCCACATCGACGCAGACGACGGGGACACAGGTGTCCTCGGTGAGCCGGTGCGCGTGCGGGAGGTGGTCCGGCGACATCTGGTAGATGCGCTCCGCCGCCCGCGAGATCTTCTCCAGCTGCTGGGTGACCGGGTCGAAGCGGGTCGAGGGCGCGTAGCCCAGCTCGGTCAGTGCCTTCAGAGCACCGGGCCGGTCCGCCGGTGCGATCATCACGTCGATGTCGTTGTACATGCGTACGCCCGTCCCCTCGTAGAGGGTGGACTGCACCACGACCCCTTTCGTCCAGGCCGCACGGATCCCGGCTGCTTCGAAGCCCGCCGAGACCCGTAGCGCCTCCGCGGTCAGCAGCCGGGCCCGGTGCCTGTTGAGCAGCAGATGGGACAGGACCGGGTTGCGCAGCCGCGCCGGCAGGGTCCGGCGCAGGCCGTGCTGGTGAAGAAAGTGGGCGAGAGCGGCCAGCAGTCCGTGACGCATCGCCTGTTCGACGAGTCTGCCGTGGTCGAAGTCGGGCCGCCGCAGCGCCTCGACGCGCTCGTCCGGCTCCTCGTCGAGGCCCTGTTGGAGCGCCACCAACACCAGCAGATCCCATACGGCGTCATTCGGTCCGCGTACGTCGGGGACAACGCCGAGCCCGGTCGTCATCGAATGGCCTCCTTGCCGGAGTTGCGGTCGGGGCGGTGGGCAGCGCTGGACGGAGTCGTGTCCGTCCTCGCCGTCAGAAGCGGTACGACCCGTTCGTCACAGTGCAGTTGCGGGTTCCAGGTGAGTCGTCTGGCCGGCTGTCGTGTCAGCAGGGCGGACAGCTCGGCCGCCGCGGAGCCGGCGTCCTCCTGGGCGGGGTCGGGGGAGAGCCAGCGGGCGCGGTAGTCGGGGTCGGGAGCCAGCAGATGCTCTCTCAGCGCCCGGTGCGCCTCCGCGGGGGCCAGGTCCTTCATCCGCGGTGCCGAGGCCGGCGGCGATCCGCTGAGCACGACGATCGAGTCGGCGGTCGCCGCGGGGGTGTATCCGCAGTTCAGCAACTCGGTCATCTCACCGTTGCTCAACGTCAGCTTGGCCTCCTTTCCGGGCGTACCCGGGCGGGCGAGCAGGGTCTGCTCCCTCGACAGGACGCGTCCCTCGACAAGGCCGAGCAGGCCGAGTGTCCTGGCACCGCCGAGCCCGAGCCTCGTGGTCTCCGGCAGCCCGACGACGAGCCACTCGCCGTCGTGACGGAGCAGGAAGGAGCGGTCCGTGCCGATGACACGGCCGCCGGAGCAGCCGATCCGGACAGCGGTGGTGGTCTTGCCCGCCCCGGAGCCGCCGGTGAGGAGGACGCCTGTACCGTCCGGCAGTTCAGCGGCGGAGGCGTGGAAGGTGACGGCCCCCATGGCGAGCAGGTCCTCACGGACTAGTTCGCGGATCGTCCGTGCGACGACCAACCCGAGGTCTTCGGGACGCTCGCCGACGACCGCCCACGACGCGAAGTCACGGGTGAGCAGCGCGTGCTGGTAGGCGTGCGTCTCGTCGACCACCATCGTCGCGCCGTCCGCCGTCTCCCAGTAGGCGTACCACACCCCCTTGAAGGACTCGCGTCGGCTGACGGTTCCACATGCCGCCTGGGCTCTGAGCTGGTCCAGGATGTCCGGGGCGGCGACGGCGAACAGGGCGGCTGACCGGTACTTCGGTGCCTTGACCGTCGCCGGATCCACTCGGTGATGGTCGGCGACGTACTGGAGTGTCTCCGGCACCGGGATGTGGACCCGCAGCGAGGTGCCGAACCATTCGACGGCGACGGGCTCGGCCCCCCGCGCCAGGTCGACGACCTGATCGTGGACGCTCATCGCTGCTCCCCGAGTGCTGGGGCAGGCGTACGGCGCGCCGCGGCCGCGGGGACGGACCGGGGTGCCCGGCGCTTCGGCGCTCTCACCCTTCCGCCGGGCGGGTCGGCGAGGCGCCGGGCGGCCGAAGCGGTCCGCAGCCGCTGCTTCCGGAGCGGGGACATCTCGGAGAGCACCACCTCCTGGAACAACGGCCAGGTGAAGCGGTACCCCGCTTCGCCGTGGCCCTGACCGTCACTCCAGACGAGCAGGCCGGCGGCCAGGGCCTCCTCGATCAGGTCCAGCACCGCCTCCGCCGAACACCCGAGGACACCGGCGGACAGGGGGATGTCCACCGGTTCCCCGATGACCGCCGCGGTCTCCAGAAAGGACCGGAGGGGCTGTCCGAGGCCTCGTGAGATCGACGTGAGGATGCGATGAGCCACGCGCGGGATCCGTGCACCGGCCCAGTCGCCGTCGTTCTCGGCCGAGCGCAGCAACTCGGTCAGCCACAGGGGATTGCCGCCGCTGCGCCGATGCAGTGCACGCGCCATCAGGTCGATGTCGTCCGCCGCCCTGGCACGCGAGGTGGGGGACGACGCGCACCATCGGCGCACCACCTCCCGTGACTCCTGGGCGGTGAACGGCACGAGACGAAGATGGCAGCCGCCCTCTCGCATCACCGTCAGGGAGAACCCGTCGAGATCGGCCTGACCGAAGTCTCGGGAGACACAGATGACGGCGAGGGGAGCCGTCCGAAGGTGAACCGCCAGGAACGTCAGCAGCGCCCGGGAGTCCGCGTCCACGTGCTGCATGTCGTCGATCACACACAGGGTGGGACGGCCGGCCAGCGCATGCAGGAGGTCATGGGCGATACGGTCGAACGCCATGAAGCGGCCGAGCGCGTGACCTCCGCGGCCACCCGTCGTCGAAGGCGGCAGGGAGTCCGGTGACAGGGGCCGCTCCGGGAGCAGTTGTCGCAGCATCCCTGCGGCAGTGCGGAACGGAACCGCCTCCTGGCCCGCGTCGGGCTCCGCGGAGCCGCGAGTCCAGACCGTGCGCACCTCGAGACCATCTGCGTGGGCGGCCAGTTCCTCGACCAGACCGGTCTTCCCGACCCCCAACTCACCGGAGACCAGCGCCCATGCCGCCCGGCCGGTCCGTGCGACGTCCAGCACCCGCGCGAGCTGGGACAGCTCCGCCGACCTGCCCGGCAGCCGCGGGCGGCGCCCGGACGCCGTCTCCCGGGGACCGGGGTCCGACAGGACAACCCGCTGTCGGGGCGCGGGGGCGATCCGGTCGATGTCGTGCCGGAGGATCGCGAGCTGGGTCGCGCGCAGGGCGGGACCAGGTTCCAGACCCTCCTCGTTGAGCCGGTCCCGTATGGTCTGGTATCCGTACAGCGCCTCCGCCGGACGGCCGGACAGGTACAGGGCCCGCATCATCAGGACCCACGCCGTCTCGTCCATGGGATGCTCCGTGGTCAGCTCCCGCGCCCCGGACAAGGCCCGGTCGAAGCGGTGCAACGACAGCAACGCCGACGTCCGCACCTGCCTGACCCTCAGCCGGGTCTCCTCCAGATGGAGGATCTCCCGCTCCGCGAAGGGGTAGTCCGCCGCTTCGGCGTACGGGGTTCCACGCCAGCGACCGAGTGCTTCCTCGGCCCGGTCGTACGCCGCGTCGACGTCGCAGGCCTCCATGAACTGCTGGGCCTCGTCCACGCCCTCCTGGAAGCGCACGGTGTCCAGCGTTCGGGGGCGGACTCGCAGGGCGTAGCCCGTCGGCTCGGTCACCAACACGTTGCCCTGCCGCCGATGGGCACGTGACGGTTCCAGCAGGGCGCGGAGTCTGCTGATATGGGCATGCAGCGAGGACACCGTGCCAGGCGAGTCGTGCCAGCCCCACAGGTCCTTGCGCAGCCGATCAGTGCTCACTGTCCGGCCGCCCTCCACGAGCAGACGGATGAGCAGCACTCTTCGCTGGGGCGGTCCGGCATCGAGTGGCGTGCCGCCGCCGCGCACCTCCAGCGGACCCAGCAGCCTGAATTCCAGCTGATCGTTTTCCGGTTCCCGCAAGGGCAGATCCTTTCGCGATACATGACGGAACGACTAGAACTCGACGCATGCGCAACCTGGGAAATCGGCTGGGCACACAACAAGCTCTTGCACGGCGCGTAGGCAAGCGATCGCGAAAATGAATTCCGGACGACATCCCCCGCTTGTTTTGTCATCAGAATCTCGTTGAGCCTTCGGCCTGTCAATCGCCGTACTGGTTGCCGACTTCGGCCGACGGCACGGCACTCCCACGACGCGGGTACGAAGAAGTAGCCTGGCGGCTGCTGTCGGCCGCACGCGGACTATTCCATACGCCGACATGCATACCGCTCCACGAGGACCGACGACCGCGCGGAGGAATCCATGAGCGATCGCATGATATTTCCTGGCCTTCTGGACACCGGGCGGGAGGAATTTTTTCACGAATTCCTACTCAGGATGGCCGGCACTCTTCCGGACCGCCCTGCGGTCATCGAACCCGCCGGCTCCGAGCGGTACGCCGTCACCACCTATCGTGAACTCGAACTCCTCGTCCGCGACCACATGGCCGCGCTCGACGGGCTGGGACTCGAGATCGGTGACCGGGTCATTCTGGAGGCGGATCTCTCGGCTGCTTCGATCGCGGCTCTGCTGGCCTGCTCGGCACTGGGCCTGACGTTCGTTCCAGTGGGTACGAGGCCGCCGGAACAGCGGCTGGCGTCCATCATGGAGACCACCGAACCCGCGCTCTACCTGCGGTGCCCGGGAGCCGGTGACGCGGACGTCCCACTCGGCGTCGGGCTGGGACACCTCGAAGGGTCCTCGCTCACGATCGAGCGGGCGCCGGCCGACCGGCCACGCCGTCGACGGGAGCCGACGGTGACCGACCCGGCGTACGTCATCTTCACCTCGGGGACGACGGGACGTCCTAAAGGGGTGGTGATGAGCCACCGGGCCGTCACGTCCTTCTACCACGGGATGGCGGCTCAGCGTCTGGTGACCCCTGATGACCGCGTCGCCAACACCTCGCCGCTCCAGTTCGACTTCTCCTTGATCAACGTCGGCCTGGCACTGGGCAGCGGTGCCGCCCTGGTGACGGTGCCACCGGAATCGCTGCGGTGGCCGCGGCGCTTCGTGCGGGTGCTGAAGGAGACCGGAGCGACCCAGGTGAACGGCGTCCCGTCCATCTGGCGGCCGGTCCTGCGGCATGAGCAGCGGGGCCTGGCCGACCTCGACCGGCTGCGTGGGATCCTCTTCTGCGGGGAGGACTTCCCGCTCCCGGAGCTGCGTCACCTCCGCGCGCTCCTTCCGGGGGTCCGCGTGACCAACTGCTACGGCAGCACCGAGTCGATGGCCTGCTCGTTCGAGGAGGTCCCCAACCCATTGCCCGCCGACGTGAAGCGGCTCTCGATAGGGTTCGCGCACAAGGGGGCCGAGATGCTCCTTGTCGACGAGGCGGGGCGGCTGATCGAACGCCCTGGTCTCGTCGGAGAGATCGTCCTGCGCGGGCCCGCCCTCTTCACGGGGTACTGGGACGACCCGGACGCCACTCGGGCGGCACTGCTTCCGGACCCCGTGTCTCCCCGCTCCGGTCAGGTGGTTCTCCGCACCGGCGACCTGGGACACACCGGACAGCGAGGGGAGATGTACTTCTGCGGGAGGGCCGACTCCCAGGTCCAGATCCGGGGCAACCGCGTGGAACTCGACGAGGTCAGGCACCGACTGCTGGAGTTCCCCGGCGTCATGGCGGCGGAAGTGCTCGTCCTCGGCCCCGCCGATGGCGATCGCCGTCTCGGCGCGTTCGTCGTGGTGCCCGCCCGGTCCACGGACATCGGCACGGCCGAGCTACGGGCCCACTGCGCGCAGGCACTGCCGAGCTACATGATCCCCTCGGAACTGCGCGTGCTCGACGCCCTGCCCACGACCCCGAACGGCAAGACGGACCGGGAGTCACTGCTGGCCCTCGTCAGCGGTTGACCCGGCTGCGGTGGAGCGGACTGCGGACATGGACTCCGGAAGGAGCCGACGGGGCGCCGAACTTACGGAACCAGCCCTCTGTCCGACCGTCCGCGGCATTGCCCGACCCGTCCTGAGGCTCTCCTTCGCGTCGCGGCGGAGGCAGGTCCGGTCGAGACCCGACTTCGCCTCGAATCCCGGCTCGTGCGTGCTCGCCACGTTCGTGGCGGTCCGCGAAGTGGCTGTGGCGGACCGTATGGCCCGCCCACGGCCGGAACAACTGAGGAGGCCGGAACCGCCACGGAACCTGGAAGCCGTCCGCGCGCCACGCGTGGTCCGCAGGGGTGCGCTCAAGGCGTTGTGCAACTGCGAAGTTTCCTCAATTGCACAGTCCCGATCGGGGTTGTCCATGTGAGCCGAGTCGTCCCGTGACCGTCCGGCTGCCCACCGGCGCCGCGCCCGAACGCACCGGCATGGGAGCGGCAAGCATCCGACAAGCGGTCGGCAAGAGATTCGCTGTTGAATCGGCGGAGTGCTTTACGAATTTCATCGACGAATATCCGTAGCAATCATCCCGAACCGCTGATCATTTCTCGCCGGGGACACCACGTGGAGGAGCATCAATGCGAGGGCTCTCAGGTCAGTCCGCGATCGTCACGGGTGGCGCCCAGGGAATCGGCAGAGCCGTGGTGGACAGACTCGTCGTAGAAGGCGCCCATGTGCTGATCGCCGATGTGAACAAGGAATACGGGAAGGCGGCGGCCGAAGAGATAAACGCTCGGGTCGGCTCGCCCGTCACTCGCTTCGTACGGACCGACGTGTCGGACGAGGACGCGGTGGAGCGCGCGGTCGCGGCAGCCGTCGAGTCCTTCGGAGGCGTGCGCTTCCTGATCAACTGCGCCGCCGCTTTCATCATGCGCGGTGTCGAGGCCACGGTCGACGAATGGCGGCGCGTGATGGACGTCAACATCATGGGCCAGGCGCTGTGCGTGAAGCACTCGGCACCTTTCATGAAAGCGGCGGGTGGCGGATCGATCGTCAACATCGCCTCGATATCAGGGCACATCGCGCAGGCCGGTCTCATGACCTACAGCACGACCAAGGGCGCGGTAGTGAACATGACCCGATGCATGGCCCTGGAACTCGCCTCCGACAACATCAGGGTGAACGCCGTCAACCCCGGCACGGTGTGGAACGAGAACAACGAACGCTTCCACCGAGAAGTGCTGGGCATGACCCGGGAGCAAGCGGACCGGGACCCGGAGATCGGAGGCCGGCATCTGCTGGGCAGGACGGCCGATCCGGAGGAGATCGCGGCATCGGTGGTCTTCCTGCTGTCCGCGGAGGCGAGCTACATCACCGGCACGAACCTCATGGTGGACGCCGGCTACACGGCGATGTGAGCGGGAGGAGCTGCGTGAAATTCGACCTGCACACCCATCATGCCCGGTGCGGGCACGCCCGCGGCGAACTGCGTGACTACGTCGAGGCAGCGATCTCCGCCGGGCTCGACATCCTCGGGTTCTCCGATCACTCTCCGTTCTTCGCGGAGGCGGCCGATCACCACAAACCGGGGGTGGCGATGGGCAAGAGCGAATTCCCTGGTTACCTCGCCGAGGCCGCGGCGCTGCGTGAGGAGTACCGCGGCCGGATCCGCATCCTCATCGGTGTGGAGTCCGACTTCTTTCCCGAGCACGTCGGACTGTATCGGCGTATTTACGAGGGAATTGCGCTCGACTACGTCATCGGATCCGTCCATGTGATGGGCGGGACGGACATTTTTGATCTCAAGCGGTGGGAGAACGCGTCCCCTGAACTTCTTCTGGAGGAGAAGGAAAAGTATTGCGAACTGATCGCCGACTCGGCGAGGTCGGGTATGTTCGACATCCTCGGTCACATCGACGCCCTTCGCGGCAACTGCCCGGAAATCGGCTCGATCAAGACCTCCGCGGTGGATCGGATGCTGCGTGTCATCGCGGAGACCGACACGGTCGTGGAGGTCAACACGTCGGGCGGAACCAAGGCGTGCGGAGGATGGTATCCGCAACCGGACGTCCTCGAGAGAGCAGCCCATTTCGGAGTGAAGATCACATTCGGCTCCGACGCTCACGTCCCGGAAAGGATCGCCGAGGACCATGAACTGGTCCGAAAGCGTCTCCGGGAAATCGGATACCGCGAGTGGTACGTGTTCGAAGGGCGTGAGAGAAGGAGTCTGCCTCTCTAGTGTCACGGGTCGGCAGCGTCGGTCCGCGACAAATGTGTTGTATCCCCGAAAATTCTCACGACAAGGTTTCTCATGACCGATCGATTCATTCGTGTCGCTCTGGCCGGCATCGGATCGTGTGCGTCGAGCTTCGTTCAGGCCACCGTTCTCTCCCGCGACTCCGGACCCCGGATGGCCGGGGTCATGCACGAGCACATCGGCGGATACCGACTCGGCGACGTCGAGTTCGTTGCCGCCTTCGACGTGGACGGCAACAAGGTCGGCCAGGATCTCGCGGATGCGATCGCCGTCGCACCGACCGCCGCTCTGAACCACGTTCCCGTCCCGCTCACCGGGGTCCGGGTTCGCTCCGGCCCGCTGCTCGACGGTCTGGACGGGAACCTGTCGGAGATGGTCCGCCCGCACCCGGACTGCGCGTCCCTCACCGCGGCCGACGTGACAGCCGCCCTGAGGCAGTCACGCGCCCAGGTGCTGGTCTGCTTCCTGCCGACCGGGTCCACAGCCGCGGTACAGGCATACGCCCGCGCCAGTGCCGAGGCCGGGGTGGCATTCGTCAACGCCACTCCCGAGCCGGTCGCCAACCGTGCGGAGCTCGTCGAGCTGTTCGTCTCCCGCGGGGTACCGCTGCTCGGCGATGACCTGCGCAGCCATCTCGGCGCCACGACTCTGCACACCGCGCTCCTGGAACTCCTCCAGTCGCGCGGAATGCACGTGGCCAACACCTACCAGCTCAATGTGGGCGGCAACATGGACTTCTACAACCTCGCCGACCCGACGCGCTCACGAAGCAAACAGATCTCGAAACGGCGCGCTCTGGCCAGCGCGGGTATCGACTCCGATGACGTGGCGGCGGGCCCCAACGGCTATGTGAAGTACCTCGGCGACCGCAAGGTGTGCTTCCTGCGCATCGAGGCCGAGGCCATTCTCGGCACACCCCTGTCGATGGAGATCCGGCTGGAGGTGGAGGACAGCCCCAACGCGGCCTCGGTCGTGGCGAACGCGGTCCGGATCGCTCGAACCGCCGCTGATCAAGGGCTGGTGGGCGTTGTGGATCCGGTCTGCCCCTTTCTCTTCAAGAGCCCTCCCGTTGGCCTCCCGGAGTCCGAGGCGCTGCGCCGCTTCCAGCACTTCGTGGAGAAGTCCGCCCGTCCGGCGACCGCGTACACCGGGGCAGCCCGGTCATGAGCGGAGAGGTCTACTGGAAGGTCTCCACGGATCGAACCGCCCGGGAGGTGGCCCACACGGGCTACGGCCTCCGCGTGGAGACGCAGGAACGGCTGGTGCGCCGTGGCGTCAACGCGGTGTGGCGGCTGCACACGTCGGAAGGCGTCTTCGCCCTCAAGCGCTTCGGGCGCCACGCCGTCCCGGACTGGCTGGAGTTCCAACAGGCCGCCACCGCTCGGGCCGCCGCCCGTGGAGTGCCGGTGCAACCGCTGGTCGCAGCGGTCGATCACGCCACGACCGTCGAGTACCAGGGCAGTCAGTGGCAGCTGCGGCCATACGTGGCCGGCCGCGGGTACATCGACGGATACGCCGAGGATCTGGCCAGGGCCGCGGATTGCGCGGCCCTGCTGCACACCACGCGGTGCGAGGGACTGCCGGCCGGCGGACACAACCCCACGCAGGACATGGAGTACTGGCTGACAGCCGACGAGATGGGGATGGAAGAGCTCGCCGACGCCGTCCTCGCCTCGTCACCCGGCGAACTCTGGGAGGCCGTCCGCCCCGCGTATCTGGACGCCTTTCGACGGGCCCGCGCGGAACTCGACGATCCGCTGTACCGCAGCCTGCCCCAGACCCTCACCCATGGCGAGATCGCCGGCTCGAACCTGGTCTTCGACGAGGCCGGACACATCTCCGCCGTCCTGGACTGGGACGCCGTCGACATCAGACCACGGGTGTACGACCTGGCCAGGGCGGCACTCTTTCTGGCCCGCAAGGGACGGGGAAGCTTCATGGTCCACCCGGAACTCGCCGCCGAACTGCTGGTGCGCGGCACATCTCCCAGGCCCGCCGAGCCACGGGAGCTGGCGGCGGTCGTTCCGATCCTGGAGCTCTACTGCGTTCCCACCCCCCAGTACGTCGCGCAACTCGGGTGCCACAGCCCGGACACGCTCCAGTGGTACCTGGGCTGGGCGGCCGAGGGAGCGTCCATGGTGCGCACCACGCTGGCTCCGGCCGTCGCCGCGGCGGCTTCGAGGATCGGACGGTGAGCGGCCGAGGGCAGCGGGATCTCGTCAGGCTGCGCTGCGGAGATCCGCCCTACGCGGTGCATCTGGTGCTGCCCGCCACGCTGCAGGAGACGGCCCGTGCCCTCCTGGAACCCTACGTGCGGGTGGAGGTGGTGACGGCTGACCACGCCCGCTGGTGGCAGGTGCGGACCACGACCCCGATCGAGGACGACCTCGACGAGCACCAGCTGACCACTGTCCGCGGAACCGGGGAGCCGCCCATGCGCCTGTGGTCGCACCCTGGACGTCGCGAACTGGTCGTGGACGCCGGCCTGCCGGGGCCGCTCGTCGTGCAGTACCTCGTCCGCTACGTCCGTGTCCTGCTACGCGTGGGGCGCAGCCGGGGCGAGGAGCTCTTCCTGCACGGCGGCATGGTCAGTGCGGACGACCAGGGCGTCGTGATCCTCGGCGGAAAGGGCGCGGGGAAGACCTCGTCGATCGTGGCATGTCTGACCGCGGGCCTGGACTTCGTAGCCAACGACGACGTCAGCCTGGTCGGCACGGAGGACGGCTGGGCCGGCCGAGGATGGCCACGCGCCGTCTCCGTCCGGCAGGAAACCCTCGCGGCACTGGATATCGACCTGGACAGCCACGTCCTGTCCCATCCGGCCCACCGGGTGGCCGTCCGCGACGCCGGTTCGGAGGCCATACTCCAGCCGAGCGAGCTGACGAGCCTGACGAACCGACGGCCTCCCCGCGCGCGGGCACTGGTCAGGGCCCTGGTCTTTCCGGTGTTCGCCGAATCCCCGTCCGAGAAAGTGCGGTTGGTCCCGCTGGAGGCCGCCGCCGCCCTGCGCGAGTTGACCCAGAACACCGTGCCCGTCCTGCTGCGGAACGAGAAATTTCTGGCTCCCTGCTTTCCGCCTGAACCGAGTACCGCGGCGCTGTGCTCCCGGGTCGCCACCGAGATCCCGGCCTACCTGCTGGTGCAACGGTTCTCCGCGCTGCGAGAGAGCGCGGACATGATCCGCGACCTGCTGTCCGACCATGCCATGACGATTCCAAGCAGGAGCATCAGTTGACTTCCTCGAGCACAGCCCTGGAGTTCATCAGCGTCCAACCCGACTTCCGGCCCGAGGTCGACGCGTTGCCGTACGAGTTGGTGGAACGCAAGGGTGTCGGGCATCCGGACACCATGGCGGACGCGATCGCCGAACGGGCCTCCCGCTACTACGCCACCCACTGCCTCAGCCGCTTCGGCCGCGTGGCACACCACTGGTTCGACAAGGTCCTCATCTTCGGCGGGGAGGCCGACTTCGACTTCGGGAGGGGTGAACTCGTCCACCCCTACACGGTGCTGTTCGCGGGCAAGGCCGCCCTGCGCTGCGGAAGCGAGGAGATTCCGCTCGACGAGATCCTGCACGCCGCCGCCGCGGACGTGCTCACCCAGGTGACCACCGGGTTCGAACCGGACAAGCACCTGCGAGTCGAGAACAGGGTCGTCGACCATCAGGGCCCGGGGCGCGGCAGCACCCGATATCGACCGCTCGGCCCGGCGGACCTGGTCGCTCCCGGGGATCCGGCGCTCACCTCCAACGACTGCAACCTGCTGCATGGATACGCGCCGCTGAGCAGGCTCGAACGGGCCGTCCTGGGCGTCGAGCAGATGATCACCGGTGAGGAGTTCAAGGCCGCGAATCCTGACACCGGCTGGGACGTCAAGGTGTTCGGCAGCCGGCGGCAGGACGATTTCCGCCTCATCGTCAACATGCCGTTCATAGCGGCCCACATCGAGTCCTTCGACCACTATCAACACCGGGTGGGACAGTGCCGTCAAGTCGTCCAGGAGCTGCTGGACCGCGTTCTGGAGGAACGCTGTGAGGTCCTGCTGAATCCGGCCGACCGCGGTGTGCGCCCGTATCTGACCGTTCTCGGCTCGGTGGCCGACACGGGGGACGTGGGAGCCGTGGGCCGAGGCAATCGCGTCAACGGACTGATCACCCCGATGCGGCCGATGAGCATCGAGGCTCCGGCGGGCAAGAACCCGATGGACCACACGGGCAAGCTGTACAACGTCCTCGCTCATCGCCTCGCCGCGCAGATCAGCGACCTGTGCGGGCGGCCGGTGGAAACGCACATCTTCACCTCCAAGGAGGCGCCGCTGCACCGGCCCGAGGAGGTCGTCGTGAAGATCCGCTCCTGGCAGGAGGACGAGTCCACGCGCGCGCGGGTGGGCGAGATCGTCACCGCGGGACTCGACTCGACCTACGGACTGACAGAAGAGCTCATTCATTCCGGTATCACGCTGTGGTGAGGTGACTCGTGGCCATGATCGGTGAATTGCTGGATGCCATCGCCCACTGCTCCGAACACCCCGCGGAGAGCGTCGTCAAGACGGTGCGGCCGTACCGCACTCCTCAAGTGACCGAGCGGTCCCATCAGTTCCTGCTGATGCTCAAGCCGGAACTGACCCGGGCCGCCTCGGCGGCAGACGGCGCGGAGTTGCTGGGCTGGGTGTTCTCCTTGCTCGAGGAACACGGGACGCAGTTCGGGGCCGTGCGGGTGCTGTCGGGCACGCGGGTGCGGCGGCACCACTGGGTGGAGTCGCACTACGAGATGCTCAACGCGATCTCCCGGCATGGCATGGACCGCGTGTCGGCGGCAGCCGGGGAGCGACTGCTGCGGCATCGTCCTGAGGCTGCCCCCGACCGCCTCCTGGGTGGGCATCAGTTCCTGGAGCGCTTCCCCGAGTTCACGGCGAGGTCTCTGGACGTTCTGGCGCAGAACCTTCCGGTGACGAAGTTCGGGGCGGGAACCTACGCCACCGAGCTGATGACGGACGGTCTCCTCTGGACTGTCCTCAACGCCTTTCATCCCTTCCAGGCCGCCCACTTCTCCACCCCCGGCAGCTGCGTGGTCCTCATGGAGTGCACCAGCGAGGAACCCCTGCGCGAGATCCGGGCGCGTGCCGTCGGGGCCACCGATCCGGTCCGGGCCGAACCCGGTTCGATCAGGCGGGAACTGCTGGAACGACGCCCCCGATGGAGCGGGCACTGGAATGTGTGCACCAGCCTCAACGCGATCCATCTCTCTCCCGGGACGATCGAGGGGATGTTCTGCGTACAGCGGTACTTCGGCGGAGAGACACAGCCGCTGTCCCTCGCCGACACTGTGCTCGGCGCACGGCTGCTGGCAGACGGCGCCGATGCCGACCGGCTCGACGCCTTGCGGACCAACCCGGAGGTCGCCGTGGCCGGCTTGCGCGGCCCCCTGTTCGACATCACGGAGGACATGCCGGCGGACGACGCGGCCGACCTGGTGCTGCGCGTCCTCGAACAGCCCGGTACCCGGACGAGGGCACGCACATGACCGACGTCGGGCTTGGCAGGCGGATCTGGATCACGGGCCCGCCGGGTGCGGGCAAGACAACCCTCTCCCACCAGTTGCGTGATCGGCTGTCGCTCCCTCTGCATGAGCTGGACCACCTGTTCTGGCAGGAGGGCTGGCGCAAGACCGACAAGAGGGAGTTCCTGGCTGCGGTCTCACACATCGCCGCGACGGACCGCTGGATCGTGGACGGTCAGTACGGTTCGGCATCCCCCTTGCTGGCCGAGGCGGCGGACACGCTGATCTGGCTCGACATCCCGTTCCCGGTGTCGTTCCAGCGCGTACTCCGTCGTACGGTCCACCGGCTCGTCCACAGGGAGACCCTCTGGAACGGCAACCGGGAGCGGCTGCCCAAGGCGGTGGGATTCCTCGTCTGGGCGGCCCGCACCCACGGGCAGTCCAGACGCCGGAACCGGGAACTGCTGCAGCGACTCGCCCAGCGGGGGGTGCGCTGCAGGCGGATACGGACGGCGGCGGACCTGGACACCCTGCTGGAAGCCCAGGGCGGCCCTACCATCGCACCCCATGACGCGAAGCAGGAGTGAACGTGACCGACAAACTGGCGCTGCTCGGCGGCACCCCCGTGATCAAAAGCTCGCTGGAGGAACGATGGCCGGCGTTCCGCGAGTCGGATGTCGAGGCGGCCGCCGAACTGGTCCGGCGCGGCGAGATCTCGTACAACGGCAGGGAAGGGACGGTGCGGGACCTGGAGGAGCACTTCCGTGAGTACGTGGGAACGCGATACGCGCTCGCGGTGAACTCCGGTACGTCCGCCCTGCACTCGGCCTTCTTCGCCATCGGCCTGCAACCCGGCGACGAAGTCCTCGCCCCCACCTACACGTTCCACGCGACGGTCATGCCGGTCTTCGCCTGCAACGCCGTGCCCGTCCTGGTGGACGCCGAAGCCGACACGGGCAACATCGACCCCACGCTCCTGGAATCGCACATCACCTCGCGGACGAAGGCCATCGTCGCCACCCATCTCAACGGATACCCGGTCGACATGGCGACGATCCTCTCCGTCGCCCGCAAGCACGGACTGCGGGTGATCGAGGACTGCTCGCAGGCCCACGGCGCCGAGTGCGACGGTCGGCGGGTCGGTGGCCTGGGAGACGTCGCGGCCTTCAGCATGCAGTCGCGCAAGCAGGTCACGGCCGGCGCGGGCGGCATCCTGACAACGAACGACGACCGCGTCCACGAACGAGCCGTGCTGTTCGGTCATTCCCTCAACCGCTCCGTGGAGGCCGTCGTCAGTGACGAGTACCGTCGCTTCGCGAGCACCGGTCTCGGCCTCAATCTCCGTATGCACCCGGTGGCCGCAGTGCTCGCCGATCGGACGCTGGCCCGACTGGACGAGCTGCTGAAGGTACGCGAGGCCAACGGCGCGCACCTGGACGCGCTGCTCTCGCGCATCGACGGCGTGCACCCTCCGGTTCGCCGGCCGCACATGACGAGGATCGCCCACTACAGTCACCAACCGCTGTACCGGCAGGAGGAGTTGGGCGACTTGTCCAGCGGTACGTTCGTCAGGGCGCTGGCTGCCGAGGGGGTTCCCGTCTCGCGCCCCAAGTCCCCACCGCTGCATCAGGAACCGGCGTTCCAGGATCCGGAGTGGAAGCTGGACACCTATCACCCGGGGCCCGGGAACAGCTACCGCCGTTACCGCGACGGGCAGTTGCCGAACAGCGAGACCTACGTCGCCACGGCACTGCGGCTGCCGGTCTTCTCCCGAGACGTGCGCGACGAGTTGGACGCCGTCGGTGAGGCCTTCGCGAAGGTCACACAGCAGGCGGGTCTTCTTCGCGACCTGGAACGTGCCGGGTGCGTCCCGGTTCCCACGGCATGACCGCAACTCGTCCCTCGCGACAGAGGTAGGCATGATGGACAGACAAGAGGTCGACAAACAGGTACGGGCCAATCTGGCGGCTCAGCTCAGGATCTCGGCTGACTTTCCGGACACGGATCTCCTCGCCGATCACGGGCTCGATTCACTTGCCAGCGTTCAGTTCACCATCGATCTGGAGGACACCTTCGGGATCGTCTTCGAAGACGAGGACATCGCTTTCGAGAGATTCGCGACGATCAGTAGTGTGGTCGATCTGCTACTGGAAAAGCTCCCCCCGAGCAGGTGATCGCGGTGGCGTGCCGACAGGCACGTCGTGGACAACGGCAGCCGATGTAAGCTGACTTGGTGCCTACGCCAACGCCAGAGGAAATAGTCGCGCATCGCCCGAGTGCACGTGTCGTGCTGTTGGATGAAAGCGGTCGGCTGCTGTTGTTTTCCGCGCGCGATCACAAGGACGATTCCATGCGCTGGTTCACCGCCGGTGGTGGCCTGGAGTCCGGCGAGAGCTATGAACAGGCGGCTCTTCGAGAATTGCGGGAGGAAACCGGCTTGGTCGATGTCGACCTGGGCCCGCAGATCTGGCAGGGGCGACCTTGGAGGACGGTCAGAGAAGGCGTCACTTATGAAGTCACGCAACGCTACTTCCTGGCCCGGGTCCCGGCCTTCGAAGTGGACACCTCGGCCTTCCAGGACGTGGAGAAGGCCGCGATCACCGGCTACCGCTGGTGGAGCGTGGAAGAGCTGGAGAAGACCTCCGACCTGCTCCGCCCGGCCGGGCTCCCCGCGCTGCTCAAGGCCCTCCTGACCGATGGCCCGCCCAGCGAGCCAGTGCTGGTGGACGGTTGACGCCGGGCCGGCCATGTCGAGGACGCGTGCGCCAACAAGATCGGGACAAGATTCCCCGCACTACTCTCTCAGGCGAGCAGTCAAGTCGACAGCAGAGGGAGCGGTGAATGATCTCGGAAATCGAGAAATACAGTGTCGGCTGGACCGATCTGGCGGAAGCGTCCACCCGCAATGCCGAACTCCTGAAGGAGCTGGCTCTCGACAAGCAGTCCTTGCGGAAACTGGCGATCGGGGCCTGGGAGACTTCCACCCTGCGCGACATGTGCGAACAGACGAGGCAACTCAGCAGGATAGTGCTGCACGATGCCCTGGACCGTGGCTTCAGGCTCCGCCTCCACCTCTGGAACGACTTCGAGACCGGCTATCCCCATAATCACCGTTGGTCCTTCTCGACCAGGTTGCTGAGCGGGGAATACCACCACACCCTCTACGAGTCGCCGAGTGGGTTCGACTCGCCCTCCAGGAACGATGCCGACGGCGTGGAACTCATCACGCGTTACCGGACACTCGAGTCCGCCGGTGGCGGGTACACGCTCCACCACGACACCGTTCACCGAACGGAGACGACCGTCGACACGGTGTCCCTGCTCATTCGTGGGCCGGTGGAGAAACGGCGCGCACTGACCGCCGACCCTGGGACGGGGAAGTTCCGATTCAGTCTCGGCCGCACCATGGAAACGCCCCCGGCGGTCGCCGCCAGGCGGATGTCGAGCGCGCAGTTCGAGGCAATGTTCGCCAGGCTGGAGAAGCTCGGCATTCTCTGACCGCCAGGGCAATCTCACCGTCGGCCCCTGACGGAACTCACCCTGGAGCGGCAACGCGGAAGAAGCTCATTGCCCGCTCGGCCCCGCGACATGGCGTCGAACGTCCTGCCGGACCCGCATCCGCCGCCGGGCCTCGGCACGGCCGATCGGATGGCTGTCGTCCCATGCGATGGCGTTGCGCATCAGTGCGGCCAGCGCCGGTTCGACACCGTCCAGGTATTCCGGGTCACGCATCCAGGTCAATGAGGTCTGCCCGCCGGTCGGCTCCTCCTGGGATTGAACGTTCATGTGCAGGGTGCGGCGGAACACTCCCGCCCGGCACGAACCGCGGTGCACCATGTGGTAGTTCATGTAGATGACGTCACCGGGGCGGCAGTCGACGACGACCTCGCCCGGCATCCGACCTGTTCCGAGAGTCTCGATCTCCGCACGCTCACGGTCCGTCAGGGGCCGGCGATGGGATCCTGGAATCGCGTGGAAAGAATTGTCCTCGGAGAGGCACACGTTGAATTGCACGTGCCGGGGTTTTCCGTCCGGATCATAATGCTCGTGCTCATGGTTGTCCTTGTGCCAGTTGAGTTCGTAGTCCACATGGTGGGGCGACCACAGAGAATGCGCCGACCAGAAACGCAGCCGCGGCCCCAGTATTGCGTGGACCGGTTCCATGAACCCGTGGTGGCCGAATATCTTGGCCAGTTCGGGTTCATAGAGGTCTGGCATGAAGATGTTGTTGACCCCCCAAGTGTCGACCTGTCCGTCCTGTCGAGCGGTGTAGCGAGATCCTACGAATCGATCCGGGGTGGACCGGACCTTCTGAACGATGCGCTCGTTGGCTGCCAAAAACGTGGCGACCTCATCCTCGGTGAAGACGCCCGGGACCACGGTGTAGCCGTTCGTGAAGAACTCCTCGACATGTGCGTCCAAGGATCCGCCGCATTGCTCTCGCGTTGAGATTCGGTCGTTCACCTGACACCTCTGGTAAGAGTGGTCGTCCGCAAAGCATGCTGATTTGGAAAACAGTTTCCCACTCGTGTCTTGTCGGCTCCTTGTCGTCCTGCGGAAACTCCGCCGGTTGTACCATCCGAGCTATGGAATCATTCATCGCGGGATTGCCGAAAGTCGAACTGCACGTGCATCACGTGGGATCCGCTCCCGCAGAGACCGTCATAGAACTTGCTTCGCGCCATCCTGCTTCCAAGGTCCCGAAAGAAGCAGGGGAACTGGCCGATTACTTTGCCTTCCGAGACTTCTCGCATTTCATCGAAGCCTATGTCTCCGTGGTCGACCTCATTCGTACGGCGGATGACGTCAGGCTCCTGACGATCGGAATCGCCCGGGATCTGGCCCGGCAGAGTGTTCGCTACGCCGAACTGACCGTCACTCCCTACAGTTCGGTGCGCAGAGGAATTCCAGCGGCTGAATTCATGGCGGCGATCGAGGACGCGCGGATCGCTGCCGAGGCCGAACTGGGGGTCGTCCTGCGCTGGTGCTTCGACATTCCTGGTGACGCGGGGCTGGGAGCCGCGGAGGAGACGACCCGACTGGCCTTGGACGTGGGTGCCGACGGGCTGGTGAGCCTCGGGCTCGCGGGCAGGGAGGCCGGGGTGTCGCGTGCCCAGTTCAAGCCGTACTTCGACCGGGCCCGTGCGGCCGGACTGCACAGCGTCCCCCACGCGGGGGAAACTGCCGGATCGGAGAGTGTCTGGGAGGCCCTGCGGGTCCTGGGCGCCGAACGCATCGGCCACGGGACGACCGCGGTGACCGACGAGGCGCTGCTCCGTCACCTGGCCGAACATCGGATTCCGCTGGAGGTCTGCCTCACCTCCAACGTGGCCACACGGGTCGTCGCGGACGCGGAACAGCACCCCATCCGTCAGCTGGTGAGGGCCGGGGTGCCCGTCACGGTCAACACCGATGATCCGCTCATGTTCGGCACGGACCTCAACCGTGAGTACGCGGTCGTAGCCCGTCTTCTCGGCCTGAGCGAGCCTCAGGTGGCCGATCTGGCCAAGACCTCGGTGGAGACGTCGTTCATGGACCCCTTGGCCAAACGCCGGCTGATGACCGAGATCGACCTCTACCTGGCCAACTGGATGGCCGCCTCCAGGGCCCCCGGAGAGCATCGCGCATGATCGGCTGGCCCGCCGAAGCACCCACCGACTACTGGCTGTCCAACCTTCCCGCCGACACACCGATCGCCGAACTGGTCCGCCTGGCCAAGATCCGCTGGCGCATCGAACACGACTACCGCGAACTCAAACACGGCCTCGGGCTGGACCACTTCGAGGGACGCTCCGCGCACTCGCCTTGAAGCTGAGGAACGTTCCCCGGTCGAAGTCCTGGACCGTGCCGGTCGTCGGCGTGGTCCAGGTGAACTTCTTGGTGGCCGACACCCAGTGCTTGTCCACGAGGGGAGCCCACGCGGTCACGCCGTCCCAGGTCCCCACTTTCAATCCCTCCAGCGCGGTCCGGGCCTCTTCAGCGTTTGGCAGCCCCGGAAGCTTCGACGCTGCCTGGTGCACCTATGGGCGCTCCTGGACCATCGTCAAAGCCACCTACAAACTGACCGTCACCCAGGACGAGAAATCCATGCTCACCAAGATGCTGGATACCTGCGCGTCATCAGCGCAGTAGCAGAGAGGCTGTCGCGCGCTATCTGCCTGGATCCTGGGATCCGCTCTGCTTCTTTGCGGCACCGCCGGTGTCCCCACAGCACCTGAATCAGGGACCGCCCGCTAGTGCGGCCATGAGTCGGGCCTCCAACAGCAGATGGTCGGCACTCGGCTGCGCAATGAGGCGCGGCGGCCTCGACACGGCGCAGAGCGGAACGGACGGCCACGACCGCCCTGGGGTCCCTGTTCACCGAGCATCGCGTCTACCTGTGTAGACGCGGCATCGCGCACACCATTCCGGAGAAGACCGACAGTAGCGACACCGCCACAACCGGGGTCGAGGGCCGTCCGCCGGCATTCGGCTGGCAGATCTACCGCCGGCGCAACGTCGTCGAGCGCTGCTTCAACCAACACAAGAACTTCCGCGGAATCGCCACCAGATACGCCAAGACCGCCACCCCTTACGAGGCAGCGGTCACCGGCGTAGGGCTTCGTACCGGGGGAGGTGCTGCGTACTACGGGTATCCATGCGGCGTCAGATTGCCGGTGCCGAACCCACATAGGGCTGTGACGCTCGTTTGACGCTCCGGGCGCCTTCAAGCTGCACAGCGAGCCGAGAAAGCGCCTCTGACCTGGCCCTTTCTGTGGCTCGCTCAGGCCGACATCTTTCCGATGACGCATCATGTGGAGTGCGTGGCGATTTTGGAACCTCTCCGGGATGGTGTCTGACCTGCGGTTTCTGGGAGCGGTCGGCTGTTCCACCTGTTTGCCGTGGTTACAACAGGTGCAGGTGGAGAACACTGCCTGAGCTGCGGATTCCGGGGCGTCGGGGCCGGGTTGCGCGCCGGGGCCGATATGTCTCGGTGACTCCTGACGCATGAATGACGCACGTTCTGAAGGGCCTTCAGTTGCGTGGGAGCCTCGGACTCCGGGTCGGCTCAGTGCGAGGAGGAGTGTCACGATCGACAGCAGAGGCGGGATGCTGCCGGGGTTCGCAGCCTCTCCGGGTGGCTGGGGGCCGTGTGAGGGCTCGCGCGTGATCAGTCGATGTCGGGATCGTCGGACTCTTCGAGGAGCCGGGCTGCGAGGTCGTCGGCCCACTCCACGGCCCAGGTTCGAAGAGCGGTGATGGTGGCATCGTCCAGGCCGTAAGCGGTGAAGGCTTCGTCGTCGGTCCACTCGGCGCCGGTGAGGTTCGCCTGCAGGTCTTCGCGCTCGAAGCGGCCACGGGCGTGGCGGCGGCCGAACTCCTCAAGCTCAGCGTTGCTCCAGCGGTGGGAGGCTGCGAAGACGTCGATCAGGTCGCGGGGCGCTCCGCGGTCGGCAAGGGCGCGGACCTTCGTGCCGATCACGTCTTCCTCCGCGAGGACGGGCCCGTACGGGCTCTGGGTGACCGGCCGCCAGAAGATCTCCTTGAGGATGTCGACTTCGCAGTCCTGCCCGGTGCCCGGGTCGGTCACGGTGAAGCGGGCGGACAGCGGGGCGGTCTCCAGGGCGTGCACCTTCCAGCCGCGGGCTTCCAGGC
The DNA here is from genome assembly GCF_044335095.1 of Streptomyces sp. NPDC020597. Lineage (NCBI taxonomy): Bacteria > Bacillati > Actinomycetota > Actinomycetes > Kitasatosporales > Streptomycetaceae > Streptomyces > Streptomyces sp. NPDC020597. The sequence continues at coordinate 185,564 of NZ_JBIRUL010000012.1, forward strand.
CGGCGCGGAGCGTGGCGGCGATGTCGGCCATGGGTGCCGGGTTCTCGGTGGCGACATCGAGGTCCTGGCTCGGGCGGTTCACGAGGCGGTGCGCTCGTAGGGCGTATCCGCCGGTGAGGACCAGTGGATACGGGGAGCCGAGGGCGATCACATCAGCCAGGAGCCGCGTGTGCAGCTCCGGCATGTCCGTCACGCGGCTGCCCGGGTGCGGGAGGCGAGCTGCGGGAAGGCGTCTTCCCATACGGTGCGCACCGTGCGGCCGACGAGGGTGCGCAATACCGGCCACAGCCGGAGGAGCAGGTCCTCGTTGAGGTAGTGGGGCAGGTCGTCGCGCAGGCCCTCGTGCAGGACAGTGCGGTACAGGCCCATGCGCTGGCGCGGCTTGCCCAGGTCGTACGAGGTCATCCCGGACCAGGCCAGGTGCAGCGGCAGCTTCACGACCCCCTGGGCCGGGCCGCGCAACTCGTCCAGCGACTCCGGCAGACGCCGCCGGAACTTCTCCCGGTACAGCGCGAGATCCTCGGCGACTGCGCCCGACAGGTCGCTCGGTGCTGGCGCGGGGGGATGCGGACTAGAGGGCATGAACCCATTATGGCGGCCCGCGAGGTGGTGCTGGTCGCGATGTGTGAGCTGTCCCGGTTTCCGGAGGGGGCGTCGGCTGCGCCGGAGACGGCGTGGCCGGCGATTGCGCGCTGTCGGAGGCGAAGATCTGGTGCCAGACCGAATCGGTGAGTCGCCGCAGTCCTGCACAGCCCGCCCCGGGCACTTGAACTCGGGAGGAGTCCGGTGGCCGTGGATCTCTCCATCTGTAAGGCGTCCATCTCCGAGGGAATCCGCGACGAAGGCTGCGTCTAGCGCGGGGTCGAGGACATTCTTGTCGCCCTGCGGACCCGCGGCATCGACGTCGCATGTATGACGCACGGAGCCATCCACGGGACCTGGATGGGGCGGGAAAACCGCCTCTGACCTGCACGTTTTCTGGGGTGGGTCAGACTGCACATCTTCCCGATGACACATCATGTGGAGTGCGTGGCGATTTTGGAGCCCGTCACAAAGGGGGTTTGACCTGCGGTTTTTGACGCTCGGATGACGCTCGAATGGGAAGTCTCTACTGGACCTCCGCGGTAGCGATGCGCACGGCCGCCTGGCCCACGCTCCGCGGAGCCGAGGACGCGGCTCGCCCGCGCCACTTGATACCGGTCAGGTATCATCTCTGTATGGCGATGACACTCCGACTCCCCGACGACCTGGACGCGAAGCTCACCGAGCGTGCTCGTCGGGAGGGCCGTAGCAAGCAGGAGCTTGCCATCGAGGCCATCCGCGACGCCCAGAACCGGGCGGAGCTGAAGGTGGATGACGTTCTGGCCGAGCTCATGGACAGCGATGCGGAGATCCTGGACTACCTGAAGTGACGGACGTTCGCTACATCCAGCTCGACGAGATCCTGGCCATCGCCCGGACGGTCAACGGTACCGAGCACAGCGTGCGTGACATGGGTCTTCTGGTGTCGGCGATCGAGCGACCCCGGACGAACGTGTTCGGAGCCGAGTTGTATCCCACGCTGCACGAGAAGGCTGCGGCACTGCTGCACTCCGTCGCCCGCAATCACGCGCTGATCGACGGCAACAAGCGCACCGCCTGGCTCGCCATGCGTGTCTTCCTGCGGTTCAACGGCGTCAGCGCCAGTACCGTCCCGCCGTCCGTCTCCGTCGCCGGCCCGTTCGTGGAGGAAGTCGCACAGGACAACATCGATGTACCGGCCATCGCCAAGCGCCTCTCGACCTGGTTCCCCGTCTCCTGACCTTCGACGTCGTGCGGTGGAGGACGAAAGGGTGATCTGGGCTCCATACATTCCGTCGGCAGACTGATCCCGTTCTCTTGGGATCTGGCGTGCGGGGGCAGCCGGCGCTCGACGTCGGGTCGGCACAGGTCCTGCAGCCGGCCCTCCACGACCGGGGGGCGAGCAGCATGAAGCGTGAGCGTCCGCATCGCGCGTGATCGTTTGACCGATGTCCATCGAGGGGCGCTTGGTGCTGCGTTCGTCGTCTCGGTACCGTGGTTCGCGCGAAACGTGCCATGCGAAGGCCTTTCGACGAAAGCGTGCGGCGGCACGACGATGTCCTTCGACCAGAGCTCACACCATGGCCCCCGAACACGGCCTGGTTGGGTCCCGCTGTCTTGCAAACGCGTAGACAGGGTCCGGGACCTGCACGAGTTCCGTGTCCAGGTTGTGGAGCTGGGTACTTCGGCCAACGAGGAGCAGGTCGCCGACATCTTCGTGCGCATCAACTTCGAAGGCGTGAAGCTCAACCAGTCCGACTTCATCCTCACCCTGATGTCAGTGCATTGGGAGAAGGGCCGCCGCCAGCTCGAAGACTTCAGTCGCGGCGCGGTGGTCGCAGGACTCTCCGGTCCGAGCCCTCGGAACGCTTTTCTGGACCCCAGCCCGGACCAACTGCTGCGCGTAGCCGTCGCCTTCCGGCGCGCCCGGCTGCAGCACGTCTATAGCGTCCTACGAGGAAAGGACCTCGAAAGCGGCAAGGTCACCGGTCGATGAACTCCGTCCCGTGATCGGACGGTGGTTCTTCATGGCGCAACCGGTCGGTACTCCAACTCGCCGGATTCGCAGATGGAGTTCGACCTGGGACGGATCGGCAGTCTGCCGCCAGGTGAAGGCCGAGCCTTCACCGCGGAACTCGACCGGATCATCGCAGCGAACTTCACCGGCGACTACTGGGACATCTCCTTGCCGAACCGGTTGGACACATCCTCGTCGCGTTCACCGGTGCTGTTCGCCTACCAGGCGGCGCTCAACATCCTCGATGCCGCGATGCTCTTCGGTGACCAACGAATCCGTGATCTGCTGTTGGACCCCTCAGTCCAACCCGCCAAGTCTGTCGACCGCGACAACCTGTTCCACCGCAAGGCGCTCGCCGCGCTGGGTATCACCGACCGGCGCCAAGTCAACGCCATCGCCAACATGGCCTACGTGACGTGGCCGGCAGACGGGCCGTCGAACACCGACGCACCACATGACTACTGGCCGAGAATCACGGACGGTATGGACCCGCGGGTGCTCGAGCGGCAGGTACGGTGGCACGCGCTCCCGGTCGGCTGGGAACAGCTCGACTATTTCACCTTCCTGGAGCGGCGGCGCCAGCTGATCGCGAAGGTCGTGCCTGTCGGACAGCGGCTGGTGAATGGTCATCCGCAGCGCAGGGGTGAGCTCGTCACCCGACACTGACCAGATCACGTTCCGCTCGCCGCGGCCGAGGAACCCGCCGGCGAGCACCGCCCGCCCGGGACGGTCCAGATCGGTGACGGACGGCTCCTGTATACGTCCGCGGTCAGCGAGCTCGGCCGGCACGTTCATCCCTGTACCGGGTGCCGTGAGCCCGGACGGAACATCCACGATCAAGGGCGGTCAGGTTCGGGATCTGCCCGCCGCGCACTCGGCCCAGACCGCCTTGTCGGGGCCGAGGCGATCGCCTCCGGTCCCGTCCGGGCCGGAAGCCTTGCAACTCCGGCACAGCGGGGTGAGTATCGGTCACCTCGATCCCGGTGCGGGAGGCAAGCTGCATTCCGCGCAGACGAAGCTGCCGTCTCGACGCATCCGGGTGCTGGACCCCCACGACGGCGGCTACAGTCCGTCTCTACTTATATGACGTAACGTCAAGTAGTCGTTGACGGCGCAAGTTTCCCTTGATGCAATGCCTTGTCAGCGAAGACGCGAGGGTGGGGAACGGGGCACGTGGCAGGGCTGGACAGCGCAAATCTCAAGACGCTTCTGGGTGACGTCGCCTCGGGAAGGCTTCAACTCCCCGACTTCCAGAGGGATTGGAAGTGGGACGACGACCGGATCAGGGCCATCATCGCGACCGTGACGCTCGACTACCCCCTGGGTGTCACGATGACGCTGGAGACCGGTGGCGCCTCCCGCTTCCGCACCAGGCCGCTCACGGGTGCGGAGTCGGTCGCCGAGAGGGATCCCAGTCTGCTGCTGCTGGACGGCCAGCAGCGTCTGACGTCGCTATTCCAAGCTCTGTACGTGGCCGATGCGCCCGTCCGAACCGTGGATACACGGGGGAAGTCGGTCCGCCGCTGGTACTACGTCGACATAGCGAAGGCGACCGGTTCACCGTCCGACCGTGACGAGGCGATCGTCTCCGTGCCGGAGGACCGCATCCTGCGCAGGGACTTCGGGCGCAAGGTCGTGCACGACCTCAGCGACACCGCGGGTGAATGCGCTGCGGGGCTGTTTCCCCTGCGGATCGTCTTCGACACCCAGAGGGTCAATGCATGGCGTCGCGAGTACGAGAGGGCGGACGAGGCGCAGAACTTCGATCTGTGGATCAAGTTCGAGGACCAGGTGCTGCACCCCGTCAGGTCCTTCCAGGTGCCGATGATCAATCTGTCCTCGTCGACGTCCATGGACGCCGTCTGCGCTGTCTTCGAACGGGTCAACACCGGAGGCGTCCCGCTCAACGTCTTCGAATTGCTGACCGCCACCTATGCCGGGGATCGTGAGTACACGAGTCGTACGGGCGACTACTACGACCTGCCCTCCGTATGGCGTTCGATCAAGGAGCATGTGGCGGAGCGGTACCCCGTGCTCGGCCGCCTGGAGGTGGACCTCGACGACGGTCTGACCAACAGCGACTTTCTTCAGGCAGTGGCCCTGGTGCGGACGTGGAACCGCAAGCTGCTCGATTCCACGGTGGGGGTCTCCTGCAAGCGGCGCGATCTACTGGAGCTCCCACTGGAGGACTTCCAGGAGCTCGCCCCCCGTCTTCGAGACGCTTTCGCATGGGTCGGGGAGTTTCTCTTCACACAGTGCATCGTCCAGGTCGCGGACCTGCCGTACCGGACGCAGGTGGTGCCACTGGCAGCGGTCCGGGCGATCCTCGGTGCGGATCTGGATACCCCGGAGGCAACTCAGAAGGTCACACAGTGGTACTGGTGTGGAGTCCTTGGTGAGATGTACGGCGGCTCGACCGAGACCCGTTTCACCCGTGACGTGGAGCAACTGATCGCGTGGATCCGCGACGACGGCGAAGCCCCCGACACGATCACCGACTCCCTCTTCGACCCCCAGCGCCTGTTCACCCTCAAGACCCGCAACAGCGCCGCATACAAGGGCATCATCGCGCTCCTGATCCGCCAGGGCGCTGTGGACTGGCACTACACAGAGAGCCCGATGGCCCCGGGCCGGCTGGTGGAGTACGGCGTCGACGTGCACCAGATCTTCCCGAAGAACTGGGTGCGCCGGAATCTCGACGAGCGCTGCCCGGCCGGCTCCATCATCAACAAAACGCCGTTGTCGCTCCGGGCGGCCCAGGCCCTCAGCGGTGCCCCGGCTGCGTACCTGGAGCCCCTCGCGGCGGCGGCCGACATGCGCTCCGAGTGGTTCGACGACGTGATCTCGACCCATCTCATCGATGCCAAGGCGCTGCGGGCCAACGACTACGTCGCGTTCTTCGAGGCGCGCGCCTCTGCGCTGGAGGACCTGGTCTTCCAGGCCATGGGCAAACGCACCACGGTCGTTCGCGGCACTGCTGACGAAGAGGGGGAGCGCTGATGAAGAAGCCGACGACGGCAGAGCTGATCGCCCTCAAGGGGGCGGAACTCGCGCTGTCCGAGCTGCTGGCCCTGTACGAAGTGCGGGTGCGGCAGACCGGCATCATCCGGGAGATGAACGAGTCACTGGCAGCTGCCGGACTGACGACGCTTCCCGACTTCTCCACCTGTCCGACCCTCGCCCGGGTGCGGCTCGTGCCGGTCGCGGCCACCACGACTGTGGCACCCGAGGAAGATCCCGCCGTGCCGGCCGATCCGCTGCCGCCGGGAGCGCTGCCGCAGCGCCTGCTGCTGGGGGAGCTGCCCTCGGCCGTGGTCGGCCTCAAGTGCGTCCCCCCTGGTGCCGAGCTGAGCCAGGCCACCTATCTCATGCGCTACGAGGGCTACAACCAGATCCCCGTGGTCAGCAACATGACCGAGCTCCACGGAGTGGTCACCTGGAAGTCGATCGCCCTCATGTACGAGAACGGCTGGGCGACGACTCTGGAGAACGCCATGCAGCGGGAGTCCCTGCCGGTGTTCGACAGCAGGGAGGACCTGTTCAGCTGCCTGCCCATGCTCGTGGATCACGGTTACGTGCTGGTACGGGGACAGGACGGCCGAATATCCGGCATCGTCACGTACCAGGAGATCGTCCGCCGCTTCCAGAACACCGCCCGGCCGTTCTTCCTTCTCGGTGAGATCGAGTCGCTGCTCCGCCGCTGGCTGGGCGCCCGTCTGGACGCGGAAGCGGTCATCGCCGTGCAGGCGACCAACCGTAGGCCGGAGCAGCGCACCGGCAAGGTGGAGGACCTGATGTTCGGCGACTACGTCATGCTCCTGGACGGCACCCAGAGAAGGACCGCACTGGCTCAGCGTGCCGACGCCAACTGGGTCGCGCTGGGCCGCCCGGCACTGGACCGCGGCCAGTTCGTCCACCATCTCCAGCGCGTGCAGGCCATCAGGAACAGGATCGCTCACTTCGACGACGATCCGCTGCCGCGGGAGGACATGAGGGACCTGACCTCGTTCGCCCGGCAGCTTCGGGACTGCGTACGGTGAGCAGTGGTCCGAAAGCGGGCGCCGTTCCTGGTCGGCTCCGCGTTCGCCGATGTCAGAGGCCGCGAACCCGATGACGGCACTCCGGCCACAGCGATAGGGTGAACCTTCGGTGAAAGTGTGACGTGCCGGGACAGGTGGGCACGAGAGGGTGACGCGGCAGAGATGACTGAGGTGCCCGCGCAGATCGGCCGGTACACGGTGGAGCGCGAGCTGGGCGCGGGGGGCATGGGACAGGTCTATCTGGCCTACTCACCCGGTGGCGACCCGGTCGCGGTGAAGGTGATCAGGAACGACAGACTCGATCAGGCGACCCGGGCGCGGTTCGAGAGGGAGGCGCTGATCGCCCGGACGGTCATCGGAACCAACCGCGTGGCCCGGTTCCTCGACGCCGATCCTTACGCCGACGAGCCGTGGATGGCCGTCGAGTACGTGCCCGGGCTGACCGTCCACGAGCAGGTGGAGAGGGCAGGAACCCTCCCGGTGCCGCTGGTCGCCAGCCTCGGCGCGCTGCTCGCGGAGGGACTGGCGGCGGTGCACGCCGTCGATCTGCTGCACCGCGACCTCAAGCCGCAGAACGTGATGCTCGGCGAGTACGGCCCGATCCTGATCGACTTCGGGCTGGGTGCGTTCCTGGACGCGGGCAAGGACACCCTCACGCACGACGGCATGATCATCGGCACGGTCCGCTGCATGCCGCCGGAGCAGGCATTCGGTCGCTCCCGGGTGAAGGAACCGGCTGACGTCTACGGTCTGGGCACGGTTCTGCTGTACGCGGCGACCGGCCACTACCCGTACGACGGAGGCGGCTGGCCGGCGATCGTCGCTCAGGTCACCGACGAGACCCAGCCGCCGGACCTCGCAGGGCTGCCCAAGGCGCTCGTCCCGTTGGTCATGGCGATGCTCGCCCACGCTCCGGAGGACCGGCCCGTGCTCGCGGAGGTCACGGACCTGTGTGTCGCGCTGATGAAGGACGCGGGGTTCACCCCTGTCGAGGCACGTTACGCACTGATCGACGTAGCGGCTCCCTTCGGCGGAGGGGACGGTCGCACCGGTCCCTCACCATCGGTGTGGGAGCGCATCGCGGTCCAGTACGGCGATGCGCCCGACGTGCACACCCAGGTCGTGGACGAGGACGGCGTCGACAGCCCGCTGGACCGCCCTGCCCGCCCCGACGCGGCCGAGGACGGGGCGGAACCCGAGCCCTCCGGTGCGGCAGGGGGGGACGTGACCCACACCGGCTCCGCGGTCGTACCCTCCGACGACGGTCCGGATCGCGGGGACGCCGCCTCCAGTCCTACCGAGCGGACGCCCGTCGATCCGCCCCGCAGGCCCGGCCGGAAACCGGCGTCGCAGAAGGTGGCTGAGGAACTGAGAGCCCGGTACGCGATGCAACCGGCCTTGTGAGATGCGGTGTGCGGGCAGGGCGCTTCGCAGGAGTGCCGAGGCGGCGCGTCAGCGCCGGCGGCGGGGCGAGAACACCGGAAAGCGGCAGTGGGAAACGGTATGCGGGACGACGAGGGAACGGAGCAGTTCGTGAGTGGTGCGGGGGCGGGCGACGGTACGACGGTGGCGGGCCAGGGGACTTTCGATTCGGTGGACGGTTCGACGGTCCGTGAGCAGACCGCACCGGACGCCCGGTCCGCGGCCGGGCCGCGCTCGCGCCGTCCCAGGTTCGCCCCCGGTTCCCAGGTCGTGGTGCGCAACGAGCAGTGGCTGGTCAAAAAGGTCGCCGACACCAGGTACGACGGCTGGATGGTCGAGGTCACCGGCGTCTCTTCCCTGGTGCGCGGCATGGACGCCGTCTTCTACGAGAAGCTCGACCACATCGAGCCGATTGACCCCGACAAGACCCGTCTGGTGCCCGACGCCTCGCCGAATCACCGCAAGGCGCGCCTCTATCTGGAGGCCGTCATCCGCAAGACCGCGCTGCCGCAGACCGAGCACGGGCTCGCGCTGATCGGCAACTTCCTCATGGACCAGCAGACGCATCAGCTCCGTCCCGCCGAGCTGGCCCTGTCGAAGGACAACCCTCAGCCGCGCGTGCTCATCGCGGACGTGGTGGGTCTCGGCAAGACCCTGGAGATCGGCGTCCTCCTCGCCGAGCTGATCCGCCGGGGCCGGGGCGAACGCATCCTCGTGGTCACCCCGGCGCACGTGCTGGAGCAGTTCCAGCGCGAACTGTGGACCCGTTTCTCCATCCCGCTCGTCCGCCTCGACTCCACCGGCATCCAGCGCATCCAGCAGGACATCCCGGCCGGCCGGAACCCGTTCGCCTACTTCAAGCGGGCGATCATCTCCGTGGACACCCTCAAGAGCGACGTCTACGCCCACCACCTGGAGAACACCGAGTGGGACGCCGTCGTCATCGACGAATCGCACAACCTGGTCAACCGGAACACGAAGAACAACGGCCTGGCCCGCCTCCTCGCCCGCCGCAGCGACGCCTTCGTGCTGGCCTCCGCCACCCCGCACAACGGGGACGCCGAGTCCTTCGCCGAGCTGATCGGCATGCTGGACGACGCGGCGATCGCCGATCCGTCGTCCTACGACGTGAAGGATCTGGGGCACCTCTACATCCGCCGCACCAAGACGGACCGGGAGGTCCGCGACTCCCTCAAGGGCGAATGGGCGGACCGCGGTCCGTCGAAGCCGGTCTTCGCCAAGGCGACCGAGAAGGAGGATGCGGTCCTGGCGGAGCTCGCCGCACGCTGGATCCCGCGCGACCCGGCGGCCTCCTCCGTGTGCGTGGACTCGATGGTCGCCTACAACCTGCTGAAGGCGTTCCTCTCCTCCCACCGCGCCTTCCAGGTCTCCGTCGCCGCCCGTACCAAGACCCTCGAGAAGCCCCTGAAGGGCCGTAAGGGCCAGGACCCGGCCCAGCTGGAGGCGGCGCGCCAGATCGAGCGGAAGGCGATCGTCGACCTCGGCCGCCTCGCCGACGACCTCGGCGACGACGACTCGTCGAAGCTCGAAGCCCTGGTCGAGGTCCTGAAGGAGATCGGTGTCGGTCCCGGTTCGGACACCCGTGTCGTGGTCTTCTCCGAGCGCATTCCCACCCTGAAGTGGCTGGCCGAGACCGTCCCGGCCCGACTCGGATTCCTGCGGGTGAAGCAGCTGGACCAGGGCGAGAAGGAGTCCAAGCCCTGGAAGGCGTACGGCGGGGTCGTCGAGGTCATGCACGGCGACGCCACCGGCGAGCAGGAGCAGCAGCGCATCGTCGAGGAGTTCGGCCTGGCCACGAAGCCCGTCCGGCTCCTGTTCACCGGCGACGTGGCCTCCGAGGGCGTCAACCTGCACCAGCAGTGCCACGAGCTGATCCACTACGACCTTCCCTGGTCGCTGATCCGGATCGAGCAGCGCAACGGCCGCATCGACCGCTACGGGCAGAAGAAGAACCCCCGGTTCCGGGCCCTGGTGCTCACCAGCGACGTGGAGTGGCGCACCGACGACGCGACCGGTGAGCCCCTGCCGCTCGACGACCGCCTCGTCGGCGCGAAACTGCTCGCCCGCGAGGAGGAGGCCCACCGCATCGAGGGCACCGCGGAGGCGGTCACCGGGATCTACAAGGCGAAGGAGGAGGAGGACCGGCTCACCCGCGACCTCATCGCCGGACGCACCGTCGAGGAGTCCATCGAGCAGTCGTCGTCGACGGCGGGCGGTGGGGCGAAGGCCATGCTGGCCAGGGCAATGGGCAACGTCGGAGCGAAGAAGCCGACGGACGACGTGCCGCGCGCCACCGTGCCCGGCCTGTTCGGCACGGTCGGCAGTGCCACCGCCACCTCCGACTACTTCGACGAGGCCCTGCGCCAGGTCTGCCACCCGAGCAGCCCCGAGAACGCCCTCAAGCTCCGGCGCGAAGGTGACGGCACCCTGGCCTTCCAGCCGCCGCCGGACCTTCTCCACCGTCTGAAGGCCCTGCCCAAGTCCTATCTGACCGAGCAGGAGATCCTCCCCACGGCGAACAAGGAGGGGCGCATCCGCCTCACCTTCGACAAGGGTCTCGCCGCCAAGCGCCTGAAAGTGGCCCGCGAGGAGTCCGACAGCCAGTGGCCGAACGTCAGTTACGTCTCCGACGTGCACCCCGTCCTGGACTGGGTCACCGACAAGGCGCTCGCCGCGCTCCGTCACGACGAGGCGTTCGTGCTCGCCTTCGACCCGGACCGTGACAAGGCGGCGGACATCGATCCGGGGCTGCCCGCCGCGCTCGACGGCCCGGTCTACCTCCTCCAGGGCATCTACTCGAACAAGGCCGGACGTCCCACCGTCGTCGAGTGGATGGCCGTCACCGGCCTGCCCGACGCCCCGCGCACCCACCGTATGGACGACGCCTTCCTCGCCGCCTGCCGGGTCGGCCCGAGCATGCCGGGGCGTGCCGCTCCGGTGAACAAGGACGCGCTCCAGCGCTGGGTGCCGGCTGCGGTCGCCGAGGCGCGGCGCTTCCTGGAGGTGCGTGAGGCTGCCTACGCGCAGCAGATCGAGGCCGTGCTCGCGCCGTTCGAGAAGCGCGTCACCGAGTGGAAGCAGGCCGCGCTGTTCACCGCGGAGGCCCGCCGTTCCCAGAAGAAGAAGAACGACGTGAACCTCACGGCCGACCGGCGCCGGACGCTGATCCGCTCCCTGCGCACCTCGGGCGCCCCGCTGCTGCGGCTCCTCGCCGTCCTCGAACCGCTGGCCGCCACCCCCGCACCGCACACTGACGAGCCCGCCGCGACCGACCTGCCCGACGCCGGAGAGACGAGCGCCCGATGAGCACCGACTTCGACTCCTTCTCCAACCGCGGCGAGTACCTGTCCGCCCACTATTTCGCCGAGCAGCTCGCCGACGGCCTGAAGAAGGGCGTGTTCGCGGCCTGGACGGACCGCGAGTCCGACGAGAACGACAAGCGCCCCACACCGCGCGTCGCCCTGCGCGGTCTGCGCTCCGTCTACCTCGACGAGAAGTTCCGAGGGTTCTTCGCCGAGCAGGCCAAGGCGGACGCGGAGGACGACGAGCACCCCGACAAGGAGGGCTTCGAGGAGCGCCTCAACACCTATGAGGACGAGGAGTGGTGCGGGCGCGTCGCCGAGTGGCACCGCAGGGTGCTCACCGTCCTCGGCTACCAGGGGATCGACGCCGAGACCGATGGCCCCCGTGAACTGACCGTCCACCGCGCCGGACGCGACCACACGGTCAAGGTCGCCTGGCACGGAGACGGCATCGTCGCCGTCGACTGCGGCTGGTCCGCGAGCAACGACACCGCCCTGGACGCCGACGGCTACGGCCGTCTGCTCCACCCCCTGCGGACGGTGGGCAACGGCGAGACCTACGAGTCGGGTCATGCGCTCGCCACCTGGCTTTTCCAGAGCGAACTGGGCGGTGAGGGCGGTAGCACCCCGCGCTTCGTCCTGCTGCTCTGCGGCGGTGTGATCGTTCTCGCCGACCGGCAGGCTTGGGGCGAGGGCCGCTATCTCGCCGCCAATCTCGACGCCGCGCTGGAACGCTACGACCGCCGCCAGACCGGCGAACTGGCCACCATCGCCGGTCTGTTCAGCCATGACGCGCTCGCCCCGGCCGAGGACGGCAAGGGCCCTGCCATCGACGCCCTGGTGAAGGCGTCCCGGGACAACGCGGTCGGGGTCTCCGGTGAACTGCGCCAGGGACTGCAGAAGTCCGTCGAGATCATCGCCAACGAGGTCTTGGCCCGGCTGGACGAGGCTGGCCTCGAACCTCGCGACCTCGAAAAGCCAGGGGAGCCCTTCGCCCGGCAGCTCACCCGCGAGGCGCTGCGCTACCTCTACCGCATCCTGTTCCTCCTGTACGCGGAGGCCCGCCCCGAACTGGGCATCCTCCCGGCCGACGACGGCACGTACGAGGCCGGCTACTCGGTGGCCCGCCTGCGCGAGATCGTCGAGCGGGACGCGCAGCTCACGGACGAGACCGCCCGCAACGGCACCCACCTGCACGACTCCCTCGACCTCCTCTTCAACAAGGTCAACTACGGGCACCGCGAGTACGGCACCGAACCGTGGGACGAGCTGGACGGCGACGACGCCGAGACCCGGAAGAAGAAGGCCAAGCAGCGCAGCGAGGGGCGCGGCCTGCGCTTCGAACCGCTGCGGAGTGAACTCTTCGAACCGGCGGCGGTACGGCTAATCGGCCGCGGCACCCGCGACCCGCGCCACGACGAGGACAGCCCCGACGGCCCGGTCTGGCTCGACCTGTGCCTGCGCAACAGCGCCCTGCACGAGGTGCTGCGCCTGCTCACCATGAAGAAGGCCAAGCGGCGCGGCGAGCGCGGCGGCTTCATCTCGTACCGCAACCTCGGCATCAACCAGCTCGGCGCGGTCTACGAGGGCCTGATGTCGTACACCGGCATTATCGCCGAGGAGAAGCTGTGCGAGGTCGCCAAGGGCGGTGACCCGGAGAAGGGTTCCTGGCTCGTCCCCGCGTATCGGCTCAAGGAGTACGACGAGAAGACCTGGGTCCTGCACGACGAGCGGGACCGCGAGGAGAAGGGCCTGCGTGGGCCGAAGGAGTACGAGGCGGGGACGTTCGTCTACCGCCTCGCCGGCCGTGACCGGGAGACCTCCGCCTCCTACTACACCCCCGAGTCCCTGACGAAGGTCACCGTCGAACTGGCCCTGAAGCACCGCCTGGACCAGGAGAAGGACGAGGCCGGGAACGTCATCAAGACGCGTGCCTCCGAACTGCTGAAGTACCGCATCTGCGAGCCGGCGCTCGGTTCCGGGGCGTTCCTCAACGAGGCGATCAACCAGGTCGCCGAGGAGTATCTGCGGCGGCGGCAGGACGAGTTGGGCCGCTCGATCCCGACCGCGCAGGCGTTGACGGAGAAGCAGAAGGTCAAGGCGTACATCGCGCTGCACAACGCGTACGGCGTGGACCTGAACCGGACGGGCGTCGAGCTGGCGGAAGTCTCGCTGTGGCTCAACACCATGCATCCGGGGATGCGGGCGCCGTGGTTCGGGCTGCACCTGCGGCGCGGCAACTCGCTGATCGGCGGGCGGCGGGCGGTGTACGCGGCGGGGGATGTCTCGCCGCACAAGGGCAAGCCACGCTGGCTGATGGACAAGGACACCCTCGCGCCCACCCGGCTGCCGTTCCGCGACAACGAGGCAGGCGGCCAGGAACTGCCGCTGCCGGACGGTGCGGTGCACCAGTTCCTGCTGCCGACGCCGGGCTGGGCGGCGGTGACACGGGCGGGCGGTGACGCGAAGAAGCTGCTCGGGCAGCTGGCCGGAGATGGCGTCGAGCAGCTGAAGGACTGGAAGAAGGGCGTCCTCCAGAAGCCGGAGCGCAAGTACACGCAGGCCGGTACGCCGAGGATCGACCGGAAGGCCGGGGACGAGGCCGCCTCCCAGTACACGCGGCTGCGGGACGCGGCGCGGCGCGCGGAGTTCCTGTGGAAGCTCGTCGTCAAGCGGATGGAACTGTCGGAGCGGGAGATCGCCCGCAGCATCGACGTATGGAAAGCCGACCCGAAAGACGAGGAGTTCGCGTTCCTGCGCCGGGCCGAGAACGGTGCCGGTGCGACACGGCTGTCGAAGGAGAAGGTCTTCGCGGATCTCTTCAACGCTGTGGACACGCCGTACTGGCGGCTGAAGCAGGTCATGGACGCCTGGTGCGCGCTGTGGTTCTGGCCGGTGGACAAGGTCGGTCTGCTGGACGGTACGGATGGGGAGTACGCGGCGGAGTCGGTTGACGTCGAGGAGCTGCTGGGCGGGTTCGGGGAGCCGGAGACGCCCCAGGTGGCCCCGGAGGAGGCGCGGCCGAGCAGCGAACCTGCGCCTGCGCCTGCGGCGAGCGGGCCCGTGCCCCGGTTCGCTCAGGCGGGGCTGCTCTTTCAGATGGCTGGTGATCAGCCTTCCCTGGACGACGCGGACATGGAGGCGGAGGGCGAGTTTTTCTATGAGGTGCAGAAGGCCAGGGGCGTACCGAAGCAGCGCAAGAATCCGACGGGCCCCGCTCCGACGCGCCGCCGTCCTGTCATCCCGCTCAAGGACCTGAACGACTGGCTGGACTTCCTGGAGTCCATGCTCGGGGTGGGCCCGGTCCCTGAGGGCAGTATCGGATCCGACCTCGACACCCTCAAGGACTTGGGGGAGTACGAGAAGCTGCTCCTGGACGAGATGTGGATGGACCGCACGGACCCGGAGGCGCGCTACCCCTGGATGGGGGTCGTGAGGGAGATCGCCGATGAACAGGGTTTTCTGCACTGGGAGTTGGACTTTGCGCTCGCCTTTGCGGAGGGTGGTGGGTTCGACCTTCAAGTGGGGAATCCGCCGTGGGTACGGCCGGAGTGGAAGGAGAACTCCGTCATCGCGGAGTTCGAGCCGTGGTTCATGCTGACGGAGAAGCCTCCGGCGGCCCAAAAGCAACGGCTGCGCACGGCTGAATTGGCCAAGGCGGAGGTGGCGACGTACGCGCTGGGCGAGGTTACTGCGACGGTGACGCTGGCCGATTATCTGGCGGCGCCGCAGGTGTATCCGCTGATCTCGGGCAGTCAGCCGGATCTGTACCGCGCGTTCATGTGCCAGGTCTGGGATCATACGGTGGCGTTCGGCAGCGCGGGGTTGGTCCACCCCGATACCCACTTCAATGGGGACAAGGAGGCTGCGCTCCGTGAGGCCGCCTACCGCAGGCTGCGGATGCATGGTGACTTTGTCAACGCGGGCAACCGGTTCTTCCCGCCACCCGTCGGCCGGTCCAGTCACTTCGGCGTCCACATCTACGGCACCCGCGGAGAGATCGACTTCCAGCACTTGTCCTGGCTCTTCTCCGTCGAGGCGTTCCAGCTGTCCGCGGCGCATGACGGCCAGGGGGACGCTCCGGGCGTGAAGTTCGACGGGGACTGGGACGAGCGATCGCACAGCAAGCGGGTCGTCCAGGTGACCACGGACACCCTCGCGCGCTGGCAGAAGCTCTCCGGGGAACAGGATGTCCCGGTGGAACGAGCACGTCTCCTCACGCCGGTGAGTACGGCTGAAGACCCGGCCATCAACGCGCTTGCGGCGTATCCGCTGCGGCTTGGTGCGCTGTCCCCGCAGATCAGCGCTGGCTTCCACGAGAGCGGGGCGAAGAAATCCATTTACGGCCCCGATGAGGACATGCCCCTGATCGACTACAACAAGGACCTCGCGGACAGAGAGGACTTCCAGGCGGACAACTGGGCGGACGTCATCCTCAAGGGCCCGCAGATCGGCGTCGCCAACCCGTTCTTCAAGCAGCCCAGTCAGGGCGGTGGCGAGGTACGCGGTCTCAATCACCTGGAATTGCCGTCGGACGCGGTGCCAGAGTCGGAGTATCGACGGATCGTGGATGAGGCGGCGTATCAGGCTGAGCAGGACCCGTGGCTGGACCATGCGGAACTGGAGCGGCTGCGGGGTTCGGATGTGGAGATCCGTGCAGCCAAGGAGACCCTGGCCGAGAAGATGGAGTGTCTGCCGCGGGAGGTTCCATATGAACTGGTGGACAAGGTGTTCGTGACGCGGGCGACGAAGCCGTACACGGAGTTCTACCGCTTGGCGTGGCGAAACCAGATTGCGCCGGACACTGAGCGTGCGCTCTACGTGTCGCTACTCCCTCCTAAGCCCAGTCATGTAGGCGGTTTGCGGAGTGCTATTGCGGCGAACAACGTCGGAACCGCGCTTGTCAGCGGCATGTGGTCCTCACTTCCGCTGGACTATTTCCTGCGCACCACCAACGTTTCGCATCTGCACGAAACCCGTTCGAAGTCGCTGCCGGCACCACAGAGCGACCACCCCCTAGCCCTCGCCCTCCTCCTCCGCACCCTCCGCCTGAACTGCCTCACCACCGCCTACGCCGACCTCTGGAAGGAACTCCACGACCCCACCTGGGGGGACAAGGAGCCCTGGGCCCGCACGTGGCTCCGGATGTCAACGAAGCTCAACGACACAACCCCCACCTGGCAGCGCGACACCCCCCTCCGCACGGAGTACGCCCGCCGCGCAGCCCTCGTCGAAATCGACGCCCTCGTGGCTGTCTGGCTCGGCATCGACGCCGACACGCTCATCACCATGTACCGGGCCAGGTTCCCGATCATGCAGGACTTCGACAGCGTGACCTGGTTCGATGCCACCGAGCGCAAAATCGCCGGTGACCGGTACACCTACGGCCACGGCCAGGACAAGGACCACTGGAAGCAGTTCGAGAAGTACCAGACCGACCCCGCCTTCCAAGCCCACCAGGCTGACCCCGCCAACAACCCCGCCCCCCAAACCCCCGCCCCCGACGGTTACACCGCCCCCTTCTACAAGGCCAACCGCGAGACCGAGATGCGCGAAGCCCATGCCTACTTCCAGAAGCGGCTGGATGACGCCGTGGCCGCCGGTAAGTGGGACCCGGTCAAGCAGGAGGTGCCGAAGCTGTGAGGCCGACGCTCGAAGCGGAGGGGTTGAAGGAGAGCCTGCTTCAGTACCTCTCCACCACCTACGCGCTGACCGACGAGGGCGCGCGGAAGGCGCTGCACCGGTTTCTCGGCGACGACAACTCCGGCATGTTCCGGGGCCCGTTCCTCCGGCTGCGTACGCCCTTCGTCCAAGCCGACGCGTCGTGGGAGGCGTACCTCGACTGGCGACGCAGAGACGGCTGGACGCCGTACGCGCACCAGGCCGTGGCCTTCGAGCGGCTCTCCTCCGCAGGGGGCCGGACACCCCGGCCGACCCTCGTCACCACCGGCACCGGATCCGGTAAGACGGAGTCCTTCCTCTACCCGGTGCTCGACCACTGCGCCCGCGAGCGGGCGGCCGGGCGCGGCGGTGTCAAGGCCGTGTTCCTGTACCCGATGAACGCCCTCGCCACCGACCAGGCGCAGCGCATCAACGGGCTGCTCACCCAGCAGAAGGAACTCGGCAAGGTCCGGGCCGGTCTCTACATCGGTGAGCGCGCGGCGACCCGGTACAGCCACGTGTACACCGACCGGTACGACATGCAGGTCACGCCGCCGGACATCCTGATCACCAACTACAAGATGCTGGACCTTCTCCTCCAGCGTGCCGACGACGCCGCGATGTGGGCCGGCTCCGACATCCGGTACGTCGTCGTCGACGAGTTCCACACCTACGACGGTGCCCAGGGCACGGACGTGGCGATGCTTCTGCGCCGGCTCGCCTCCGCCGTCGGGGCCTCGGAGAAGGGGCGGCCCCTCGGTCGTATCTGCCCGGTCGCCACCTCGGCGACCCTCGCCTCCGGCACGGACGCCGACGGAGCGCGGCAGTTGCTCGATGTGGCGACCCAGGTGTTCGGCACCGAGTTCACCGCCGACGCCATCGTCGGCGAACAGCGGCTGACCGTCGACGAGTTCGTGCCCAGCGGCGACTTCGATCCGATTCTGCCCGTGCCGACCCCCGACGAGCTGGCCGCCCTGCCCGACCCCACGCTCGGCGAGGAGGAGTTCGCCGCTCTCGCCGAGGTCGTCACCGGCAGCCGGGACGCCGACCCGTTCACGCTCGGCCGGACCCTGAAGCGGCATCCGCTGACCGCCGCCGTGCTGCACGCCCTGGACGGGCAGGTGCGTTCCACGCCCGAGGTCCTCGACCTGATGTGGCGCCGTGGCGCCCAGGCGTGGGGCCGCACCATCACCCTGCGCCCCGAGGTCGCGGCGAAGGCACTCGCCCGGTTCGTCGCGCTGTTGTCGGTGGCGCGTGCCCCGGCGTCCACGCCCGAGGAGCCGCGCCCGTTCGTGCAGGTCGAGGTCCATCAGTGGGCCCGGTCGGTGTCCCGTCTCGTGCGGGGCGTACTGCCGTGGCCCAAGGCCGAGTTCCAGTGGGACGCGGCCGGTGCGCCCGAGACCTCCGAGGAGGCGGCGGCGCGCACCGCGCCCGTCACCACGGCGACCGAGGGGCAGGCGGCGAACCTGTTCCTGCCGGCCGTGTACTGCCGTGACTGCGGGCGTTCCGGGTGGGCGGTCTTCACCCCGGAGTCCGACGATCTGGACGTCGAGGTCGACACGCACAAGATCCGGCGGGCTTCGGTCAGCCAGGACAAGATGCGGGTGCGTAATCTCATCGCCGCCACGGACGGCGAGGCCCGGGAAGGTTCCGGAACCGCACCCATGGAAGGGGCGGGCCGGGCCGCCCAACGCGCCGACGCCAACGCGCTCAGCGTGGCCGGGGCGGGGCAACTCCGCGTCCTGGACGGGCCGAAGCGCAGGCTGCGGCTGCCCGACCCGGTGGCCGACTACGAACCGGAGACCGGCGCCCCCCGGCTCGCCGGTGCCGACTCGGCGTTCGTCCTCGTCTACCTGGGGGAGACCGCGACCACCGCCGCCGAGGAGGACTGGTGCCCGGCCTGCGGCTCGCGCAACACGATCCGCTTCCTCGGTACCGGCGCTGCCGCGCTCGCCGCCGCCTCCGTCACCCAGCTGTTCACCGGCGGGGAACTGGACGAGAAGCAGGGCGAGACGAAGACCCTGATGTTCAACGACTCGGTGCAGGACGCCGCGCACCGCGCCGGGTTCGTCGCCAGTCGCTCGTACACGTTCTCCCTGCGCGCCCTGTTCAAGAGCCACCTCTCCGAGGACGCTCCGACCGCGCTGAACGATTTGATCGCGGACGTGGTCGCCGCGACCACCGACCGCACGACGCTCGCCGCCGTCGTCCCCACCGACCTGCACGACATCAAGGGCGTCAAGAAGCTTCTGTCCGGTCAGGGCCGGGGCGGGGACTACAAGACCTGGCAGTTGATCGGTGAGCGGTTCGCGTTCGAGGCGCTGATGGAGTTCGGGTTCCGCTCCCGCAACGGCCGCACCCTCGAACTCACCCGTACCGCCGCCGCCCAGGTGCGCATAGAAGACCCCGCGGCCGCCGTCGACCTGGTCCGCGCCGCGCACACCGCCCCGTACGGCAAGGGCGGCCAACTGCCCGTCCCCGACGCACTCGACGACGACCGGTACCTCGGGTTCCTCCGTATCTTCCTCGAACGGCTGCGGACCCGCGGGGCCATCGGCCACCGCTGGCTGGACGGCTACCTGAAGGAAGCCGGCACCAGCCGCTACTTCATCTGGGGCAAGCGGCCCGTCGGAATGAGGGCCTTCCCCAAGGGCATCGCCGCGCCCGTCTTCCTGCTGAGCGCGCCGAAGTCGAGAAGCGAGTTCGACTTCGCCACCGGGCGTCTCTCCTGGTACGAGCGGTGGGCGCAGCGCAGCCTCGGCCTGCCCCGCGAGCAGGCCGCCGAGTTCTGGTCCCGGCTGCTGCCCGAACTCGTCACCGCAGGACTGCTCGCCGCACGCACGCCCGAGGACAGCAGCCTCCGGATCTACGGGCTCAAGCCGGGCGCTCTCGACGTCCAGCTCCTGAAGGACGGCGAGGTCAACGAGGCGTACGTCCGCTGCCCGTCCTGTTTCTGGGAGCAGACCGTCCACCCGTCCCTGCTCGGCCAGTGGGACGGCCAGAAGTGTCCCGCCTACCGCTGCCGCAACGGCTATCTCGTCGCCGGGACCCGGCCGGAAGGGCTCGGCCGGCACCAGCGCGACCGCGACTACCGTGAGGACTACTACCGTCGGCTGTACCGCAAGGCCGGCACCTACCAGGTGATCACCGCCGAACACACCGGCATGCTCACCCGCCCGGAGCGTGAGCGGGTCGAGGCGGCGTTCCGGGACGGCAGCGGGTTCAAGGACCCCAACGTGCTGTCCTGCACGCCCACCCTGGAGATGGGCATCGACATCGGTGACCTGTCGGCCGTCGTGCTCGCCGCCCTGCCCCGCCGCGCCGCCAACTACGTCCAGCAGGTCGGGCGCGCGGGACGGCGCACCGGCAACGCCTTCCTCCTCACCATCCCCGACCGCAGTCGCCGGGACCTTTACTACCTCGACCAGCCCCGCGAGATGATCGCCGGGCAGATCGTGCCGCCGGGCAGCTACCTGTCGGCCATCGAGATCCTGCGCAGGCAGTACCTCGCCCACCTCCTCGACCTCGCCGCGCAGGGGCGGCTCAAGCGCGCCGACGGGCGGACGCTCGCCGCGATCCCCCGTGAAGCGCCCGCTCTCTTCGGCCCCACCGGGTACCTCGAAGACCTCGTGGAGGCCGCCGTCGCCGGTGCCGCCGAGCACGTGGAGGCCTTCCTCGGCCTCTTCCCCACCGGCGTCAGCCCGCAGGCTGCCGACGAACTGCGCGCCTATGCCCAGCGCGAGTTGCGCGGCAACGTAGAGGAGGCCGCACGGCAGTGGAAGCGCGGGGAGGAGGAACTGCGGCGCAGGCTCACCTTCATCGACGAGGCCGTCCGCGAACTGCACGAGGACGACGACGAGCAGCGCGTCCGCAAGGCCGAACTAGAGGCGGAGCACCGGGCCGTCGGCCGACGCCTGATGAAACGCGGCAACGTGACCGCCCAGCAGGCCCTCTGCGACCTCGGCCTGCTGCCGAACTACGCCCTCCTCGACGCCGTCACCACGCTCAACGCCACCCTGTACTGGTTCGACGGCCCCGACCCGAAGACCGGGCGGGAACGCTTCGACTCCAAGGTGCGCCCGTACGAGCGGCCCCAGCGCTACGCACTGTCCGAACTCGCCCCCGGCAACACCTTCTACGTCAACGGCTACAAGCATCAGATCACCGGCATCGAGATCGGCAGCTCCACCCGGCCCGACTGGACGCCTTGGCGCTTCTGCCGGGAGTGCGGCTACGTCCGTACCGAGGACGCCGCCGAGGACCGCAGCCCGTGCCCGCGCTGTCACAGCACCGGCATCGCCGACGACGGCTCCTGCCTCCACCACGTGATCGAACCGACCGTCGTCACCTCCCGCGACAAGCGTGACGACGCGCGCATCGGAGACGACAAGGACGATCGCGAGCAGCGCTTCTACACCGTCATCGACGCGGTCGACTTCCCGGCGGAGCACATCCAGGCCAAGGCGTCCTGGCGGCACACCCGCGAGACCTTCGGCGTCGACTACTCCCGCAAGGCGGTCATCCGGAGGATCAACGTCGGTCCGATGCGGTTCGACGCCCGCGCCGAGGAGGAACTGGCCGGACACGACGTCCGGCTGGCGCCCTTCCACGTCTGCACCGCCTGCGGGGCGGCGAGCGCCGACGGCAAGCCCGTCTTCGACCACGACACCGACGCCCTCGACACCTCTGCCGTACGCAACCCCGCCGTCAAGCACCACCAGCCGTGGTGCCCGCTGCGCCGGGGCAAGAGGGGGCCGGACGCGCCGAAGCAGGAACCGGTGCTCCTGGCCCACCAGCTCACCACCGAGGCCCTGCGCGTCCTGCTGCCGGCCGCGACCGTCCTCGTCGACGAGAAGGTCCACTCCTTCCGGGCCGCACTACGGCTCGGCGTCGACCGGCACTTCGGCGGCGACCCCGTCCACCTGGACACGACGCTCGCCACGATGCCCGACGCGGCCACCGGCGAGAGGCGGCACTTCCTCGTCCTGTACGACCGGCTGCCCGGAGGCACCGGCTACCTGGACCGGCTCAAGAAGCCCGACGCCTTCCGCGACACTCTCGCCGACGCCCGACAGATGCTGATGGCGTGCCCTTGCAAGGAAGAGGGGCGGCGCGCCTGCCACCGCTGTCTGCACCGCCACGCGGAGGAGCGGCACCAGGACGTGGTCTCGCGCAAGGACGCGCTGGAGATCATCAACAGTCTGCTCGGTCCCGTCGACGAGGACGGACGTCCGCTCACCGACGACGAGGGAAACCCGGTCAGCCACTGGGCCACCAAAGAGATCCCGACGACTGCGGCGATCGGCCTGGACCGGCAGGTCGAGTCCGATCTGGAGGCCCGTTTCCTCGCCGCCCTGCGCAGCTGGAGCACCGGGCAGGACGACGCCGCTCTGGAGGAGAGCGGCGCGCACAGCGGCCTCCTGCGGTTCGCGGGGGCCACGGCCTGGCGCATGACCGCCCAGCGCGACGAGGAGTTCACCCGGACCGACTTCACCTTCGAGAGGACCGAAGGCACACCCCAGAAGGTGCATGTCTTCCTCGACGGTCACCGCTTCCACGCGACCCGCGCGCACAACCGGATCGCTTCCGACTGCAGGAAGCGGGACGAGCTGCGAGCCGGCGGAGCCCTCGTCTTCCAGGTCACCTGGGACGACCTCGAGCTCTTCGAGAAGGGCGAACGCGCCAAGGCCCGCCCGGTATGGCCGCCCTACCGGCGCACCGGCCAGGACACCGCCAAGGACTGGTACGAGGAGCTGGGCGGCGACCGTGCCGACCTCGCCGACGCCGTCTTCGCCAACCCCGTCGACACGCTCCTCGGCTACCTCCGCGACCCCTCCCGCGCCCGCTGGGGGCGGCGGGCCCAGGCGCTGGTGGGCGGACTCCTCAGCGCGCCCGAGCCGCTGGCCCAGAACGTCAGCCCTGCCCAGGCCCGCGCGACCCTGCGCAGCGCCCTGGGCTCCCTCGCGACAGGCGGGAACCCGGTGGCCGACGTCGATCCCCTCACCGGGAACGGCGAGATCCTCGTCCTGTCCGCCACCGACGAACACGGCCTGCCGCTGCTCTACACCGTCGACCCGTCCGGCGGACCCGACGGCACCGCCGGGGTCGGCTGGGGCGCCCTCGCCGTACTCGACGACCTGGACGCCGACCAGCTCGGGACGGCCGCACACAAACTCCGGTGGCGCTCCTGGCTCTACTGGTCCAACCTCCTCCAGTTCCTCGCCTTCACCGGCGGCGACGGCGTGCAACTCGCCGGCAGCCTGGCAGCCGACTTCGCCGTGGAGGCACTGCGGGTCGGAGGCGGCCCCGGGGAACTGGAGACGCTCATCGCGCGGCTGCACCCCGAGACGGCCACGACGGGCCCGTCGACGGACGGTACAGCGGCCGCGGCGGAGAGTACCGGTCAGGCAGCGGCGCCGGACCGGGCCTCGACCTCCTCCTCGCTGGAACAGGCCGTCGAAGGGCTGCTCCGGGACGCGGCCTGGGACGAGGACATCCTCGAACTTCTCGAAGAGGACGAGCCCGACTCCGACCTCACCCGGCTGGCCAAGGCGCTCGCCGCGCGGGGCAAGAAAGCCCCGGTCTTCGGCTATGAGCTGGGCGATCGCGGATGGCAGGCCGACTTCGCCTGGCCCGGTGCCGCCAAGGTGGCGGTGTTCGTCGACTCCGACGCCCACGACAGCGAGGAACGCAAGAAGCGGGACGACGCCTACACCGGCGACGGCTGGACCGTGCGCACGGCAGCCGACTGGCTCGACCACCTCGACACCATGCTCACCCTGCTCCCGGACACGGAAGGTGCCACCCACCGATGACCGCACGGCTCAGCCTGTACGAGAAGGCCGAACAGGAGCTGTACAAGCTCGACCGCTCGGTCAAGGGCAAGTTCTACGACTTCTGCCACCGCTTCCGGCAGGATCCCGACCACCCGGGGCTCGACCTTCTGCCGCTCAAGGGCGACGGCCGTGTCTACCGCGCCAAGATCGACCAGTCCTACCGCGCCCTCCTCGCCAAGATCGGCATCGACGGTGCCGGCCGCGAGAAGTGGCTGGTCGTCGCCGTCCGCCACCGCAAGCACGTCTACGAAGAACTCTCCGTCGCGATCAACCGCATCACCGGAGAGATCGAGTTCGTCGACCTCTCCGTGGTGGGCCAGAGCGTCCTGCAACGGGCCGGGATGACGCTCACCCCGGCCGAGCAGCCGGAAGCCGCGGACGAGCCGAAGACGTCCGCCCCCGAACCGGCCACCGCCGAACCCTTGGGCGATGGGGTCGCCGTTCCCGAGGTGGAGCCGCTCCTCTCCGGCCTCACCGCCGAAGAGCTCCGTGACCTCGGTGTCGCCGAACAGCTCATCGATCTCGCCCTCGCCGTCACCGAGAGCACTGAACTCGACGCCCTCGTCTCCGGCGCGCCCCTGCTCACCAAGGACATCCTGTACGGCCTCGCCGCCGGCCTGTCCATCGCGGACGTGCGCAAGGAGATCACCGCTCCCGTCGACGTCAAACTTGACGAAGACGAGCGGCAAGACCTGCACGCGGCGCTCGCCCGCACCACGGTCACCACCATCGACGACGCGCTCAAGGACATCATCGAAGAGGGTGACTTCCGCGCCTGGAAGGTGTTCCTCCACCCCGCCCAGGCCAAGCTCGTCGACCGCCGCTACAGCGGCCCGTTCCGGGTGTCCGGCGGCCCCGGCACCGGCAAGACCATCGTCGCACTGCACCGCGTCAAGCACCTCGCCGAACAGCTGCCGGCCGGCCACAACAAGCCGATCCTGCTCACCACCTTCACCAAGAACCTCACCACCGACCTGCGGGCCCGCCTGGCGTCCCTGCTCGAACCCGAGCAGTTGGCCCGCATCGACATCACGCACATCGACCAGCTCGCCGCCCGCGTCCTCAACGAGAACACCGTCGCCGGCGCCGGGAAGCAGCGCATCTACGACAGCGTCGCACTGGGCACTCTCCGCCAGGTCCTTGTGGAACTCGACGAGAAGCGGTGGGACGCGGAGTTCCTCTACGAGGAATGGGAGCAGGTGATCCTCGGTCAGTCCCTCGGCACCCGCAAGGCGTACTTCGACGCGCGGCGAGCCGGACGGGGCCGGTCCGTCAGCCGCCCCGAGCGCGCGCAGATCTGGAAGATCCTGGAGCAGTTCACCACCCGGCTCGACAAGGAAGGGCGCGAGACCTGGGGTCAGGCCGCCGAGCGCGCCGCCCGCTTCGAGATGCAGCGTGCCGCCAAGATCGAGCAACGTCAGGGGTACAAGGACGAGATCGGCGGCAAGGACCTCATCCACCGCGACGACAGCTCCGGCATGTACTACCTGGGCCACCGCTACAAGCACGTCGTCGTCGACGAGGCGCAGGACCTCAGGCCCGCCCACTGGAAGATGCTCCGCGCCATGGTCGCGCCGGGCGAGGACGACATGTTCATCGCCGGCGACACCCACCAGCGCATCTACGACCAGCAGGTCACCCTGGGCACGGTCGGCGTCAACATCCGCGGTCGCGCGGCCCGCCTCACCCTCAGCTACCGCACCACCCGCGAGATCCTGAACCGGGCCATGGAAGTGGTGAACCCCAAGAGCGACCAGATCACGTTCGACGACCTCGACGACGGCACCGACACCCTCGACGGCTACCGCTCGGTTCTGCGTGGTCCGGCCCCCGAACTCGTCCGTTGTGAGAGCTGGGACGACGAACTCGCCCGGCTCGCCACCACTTTGCGGGCCTGGCGCGAGGAACTCGCCACCGGTGGAGCCGACGGCAAGGTCCGCGACCCCCGCGGCAACATCGCGGTCTGCGTCGCCGACCGCGAAGCCGTCAACCAGGTCATGTACCACCTGGCGACCGAGGCCGGGCTGACCGTCGCCGAACTCACCAAAGAGGGCGTCAAGGGAGACGGCGACATCCACGTGGGCACGATGCACCGCTTCAAGGGCCTCGAATATCAGAGGCTCGCCATCGTCGGTGCCCGCGACGGAGTCATCCCCCGCGCGTCCGTCGTCCAGCGCTACCGCGACACGGACCCCCGGCGCCTCGCCCGGGAGGAACTGAAGGCCCGGTCACTGCTGTTCGTCGCGGCCACCCGCGCCCGCGACACCCTGCGGATCAGCTGGTACGGGAAGCCGAGCCCGTACTTGCCCAAGTAAGGGTGGTGCGTGTGAGCCCTGCCACCCCCAGAAAGGCGGCAGGGCTCACGCTTCGCGTACGACCGTCAGGCCTCCCCGACGAACCCCGCCCACGCCTCACGTGACACATGGATGACGAGTCCGGCCACGGCCTTGGAGTCACGGATGTGCACAACTCCCTTACCGGCAGCGACCTCCACACACTGACCACCCTCGGCCCCGCTGTAGCTGCTCTTGAACCAAGCGAGACCGGGTTCGACGGCCGAGGACTCAGAGCTGTTCATAGCGATCTCAGCAACCTTTCCACGAAGTCGCGCGACTCTCGCGAGGGGAGAGCCTGCGATCGGATGATCCCATAGCGGGCGGCGGCGAGAGTCGTCTGCTCCGGCTCGGTCTGGAGGGCGCTGGTTCCCTGGGCTTCGGTATAGACGAACCGCATTCCGTCCTTGCGTGTGATTACCGTGAAAGCGCCATCAACGCCAGCGTTGCACTCGCGGTCTGTCGGCATGACTTGCATTTCAACGTTCTGCTTCTCGCCAATCAGAAGCAGCTGTTCCAACTGGCCCCGGTGCACTGTCTTGCCTCCCCAGGGGTGTCGCAATGCCGCCTCTTCGAGCACGAAGCTCAGTAGCGGCGCGGGCCAGCGGCTGAAGATGTCCTGCCGGGCCAACCGGGCCGCCACACGCTGCTCGACGGTCTCCTGGTCCAGGACCGGGCGCCGCATGTCGAGTACCGCCCTCATGTACTCCTCGGTCTGCAGCAGACCGTTGAGAACGTGGGTGTCGTACGCGAGCAGTTCAAGGGCCTCCTTCTCCAGCTTCGCCATCCCCTGGAAGAACACCGGATACTGAGCCCGTTCCACCTGCTCCTTCCACACCGTCAGCAACCCGCCCGCGTCCAGAACCTCGTCCGCTCGCTCGATGGTCCTGGGCGACGGAATCCGCCGACCCTGCTCGTACGACGCGACCGTGGACGCCGAGTATCCGATCCGCCGTCCGAACTCCTCTCGCTCCAGGCCCGCCCGCACCCGCAGTGTCTTCATCGTGTGCCCGAACGCGATGACCACGGCCTGGCCGGACGTGTCCGCCGTCGCCTGTCCCGCGTCGTCCGCCAGCACGGTCTCGGCCCTCTCGTCCGTACCCTCGGTCATCGCCACCGCCTCCCTCGCTCAACGCAGCCCCGGCGGCCTCGTCACGCCGCGCACCTCGTACCCGTTCCGACGCGATGCGTACAACGGGCCGCGTCGGTGCGTCACGGCTGGTCACGCTACGCGACCGGGGACACCGTTGTCGGCATGACGAGCCAACTCCCCAGCCTCATCAGCACCTCGCAACCCATGTGCCTCGGCGATGACTTGAGCCGCACCTTCGAGATGCGCTTCACCTCCACACCGCGGGGCGCCCGCCTCGCCCGCCGACTGGCCGGGCACCGGCTGGACACTTGGGGTATCCCGTACGGCACCGGCCCGCATGAAGAGATCGTGCTGGTCCTCGGCGAGCTGACCGCCAACGCCGTACAGCACGGCCATGTCCCCAGCCGGGACTTCCATTTGCTCCTCCGTGCGAGCGCACCCGCCCGCACGGTCAGGATCGAAATCACCGACACCCGTACCGAACGCATGCCGCCCGAACCGGAAGCGGTGTCCACCCCCGGCTCCGAGGACGACGGCGGCCGAGGGCTGCTTCTCGTCGCGGCGCTCGCCACCCGCTGGGGCTGGCACCTCCGGCCCGGAGGTCCGGGCAAGACGGTCTGGGCGGAGTGCGTGTTCGCAACTCCCAGGTGAGCCCGTGACCGCGGTGGAAGAATGTGGCGAGATGACCTCCAGCGACTACGCCCCGTTCGCCCACCTCACCGCCCCCAACGCCCTCCTCTACCGTCAGGTCATGCGGGCCTTCCTCGCCGCCAAGGAGCGGTTCGCGGTGCATCTGCGGCCGGAGGACGTGTACGCGGCGCTGGACGCGGAGAGCCGGCCCGCCGACCTCGAAGCGGTGACGCAGGCGCTGGACAAGCTCGTGGTGTGGGGCAACCTGCGGGCCGACCCCGACCACGCGCGGGTGACCGCGGTCGAGGACTTCTACCGCAGGCGGTTCATCTACCAGCTCACCCGGGCCGGTGAGGCGGCCGAGGCGGCGCTGGGGACGTACGACGAGGTGCTGGGGCGGCGTGGGCAACTCCAGGCGGTCGCGCTGCACGACATCGTCACGCAGCTGCGGGCGCTCCTGGTGATCGCCGCGGAGGACGAGCCGGACCCGGCCAAGACATACGTGGCCCTGTCCGTGCTGACGGCGCGGTTCACCGACCTCGCCGACAACGCCCGTGCCTTCATGGGTTCGCTGCAGCGCACCATCGACCTGCACGACATCGAGGTAGAGGCGTTCCTCGCCTACAAGGACCGGCTGATCCAGTACCTGGAGCGCTTCATCCAGGACCTCATCACCCTCGGCGGGCGGATCGCCCTGCTGATCGGGGAGCTGGAGGAGCAGGAGCGAGTCGGTCCGCTGCTGCGCCGCGCCGCCGCCCGCGAGGCCGCCGACGCCGCTCCCGAGGACGCCGAGCGGGCCGAGGCGGTGGCGTACGAGCGGTGGGCCGCGCGGTGGTCCGGGCTCGCCGAGTGGTTCGTGTCGGGGGAGGGACGGGAGTCGCAGGCCAGGCTGCTGCGCGGGCGGGCGCTCCACTCGATCCCGCAGCTCCTGGCCGTCGTACGGCAGCTCAACGAGCGGCGGGCCGGACGCTCGGACCGTTCGGCCGACTTCCGCACCCTGGCACGCTGGTTCGCCCAGGCGCCGGACGACGAGACGCGGCACCGGCTGTGGCGGACGGCCTTCGGGCTGCACTCCTCCCGGCACCTCACCGTCGACGCCGACACCCTCGCCGAACGGGCGGTCGCCCCGGAGCCGGCCTCCACCCGGTGGAGCGCGGCGCGGCCGTTGCGGATCAGCCCCCAACTGCGCCGAACGGGCAGTTACGAGCGACGCGGCAAGCCGCGCAAGGTGGCCGACCGGAGCGAGGCCAAGCGCAGGCTCGCCGAAGTCGCCGCCCGGCAGTCGCAGGAGACCAGGCGGGCCAGGGACCGCCTCGTGACGGGCGGACCGGTGCGGCTGTCCCGGCTCGGCGAACTCGACCCGCTCGCCTTCCAGTTGTTCCTGCGGCTGCTCGGCGACGCGCTCGCCACCTGGCGGCCGGGCACGACCACCACCGCGGCCACCAGCGGGGACGGTTCGATGGAGATCCGGCTGACCGCACTCGACGACGGATCGACGGCCGAAGTGCACACCGCCGACGGTGTGTTCAGCGGTCCCGACCATCTGATCGACATCGTCGACCTCACGTCGGGGCCCGGCGACCGCGCCGCACCGGAATCCGCACCCGCCCCCATCCCCGTCCCCGTCCCCGTCCCGCGACGGGACACCGCGCCCCAGCTCACGGAGGACCGATGAACGGCCCCCTCGCCGACGTCCTCGACGGCCAGCGGCAGGCCGATCTCCAGAAGGCCGCACGTGCTCTGCTGAAGGAGCCGCTGCTCACCGCCGACGGGCCGTACGCCGACGAGTTCCGGCTGGTGCGCCGGCACACCGCCGAGCTGCGGGAGTGGTTCGAACGCAACGTCGGCTGGACACTGCGCACGGACGCCGACGCCGCACGGCTGCGCAAGACGCCGGGCACCCTCACCGACGCCACGCACCCGGCGCGCGAGGCCGGCCGCAGCGCCCTGCCCTTCACCCGCCGCCGGTACGTCCTGCTCTGCCTGGCCCTGGCCGCGCTGGAACGGGGCGAGTCGCAGGTGGCCCTCGGACGCCTCGCCGAGCAGGTCGTCCTGGCCGCCGCCGATCCCGAACTCGTCGCCGCCGGGATCACGTTCAGTCTGGAGCGGCGTGACGAGCGCCTCGACCTCGCGGCCGTCGTCCGCCTGCTGCTGCGGCTCGGGGTGCTGCGGCGGGTGGCCGGCGAGGAGGACGCCTACGTCAGCGGATCGGGCGACGTCCTGTACGACGTGCGGCGGCGCGTGCTGGCCGGGATGCCGGCGTCCCTGCGGGGCCCGTCCATGGTCGAGGCCGAGGGCTTCGAGGAGCGCCTGGTGGAGATGACCGCCCAGGCCGCCCTCGACAGCGACGAGCTCAGGTTCCGGGCGGTCCGCTGGAAACTGACCCGCATCCTCCTGGACGACCCGGTGCTGTACTACGACGACCTGACCGACGACGAACTGGCCTACCTCACCCGGCAGCGCGGCTTCATCACGGCCCGCATCAACGAGCTGACCGGACTCGTCCCGGAGGTCCGGGCCGAGGGCATCGCCATGGTCGACCCGGTGGACGACCTCACGGACGTGCGCATGCCGGAACAGGGCACCCACGGTCACATCACCCTGTTGCTGGCGGCGCATCTGGCCCGGGCGGCCGAGCCCGTCGACCCGGCGGAGCTGGCGGCCCTCGTACGGGGACTGGCCGTGGAACACGGCGGGTTCTGGTCCAAGTCGGCGAGAGAACCGGGAGCCGAGCCCGAACTCGTCGAGCAGGCGCTGACCAAGCTGGTGGCGCTGGGCCTGGCCGAGCGCACCGACCGCGGCGTCGTACCGCGTCCGGCCCTCGCCCGGTACGCGGTCGGCGAGCCCGTCGTCAGGGAACCCGGAGGTGTCCGACGGTCCCCCGCCGCGACCGCGCAACCCGCGCAACCCGCGCAACCCGCGCAGCCCGTGCAACCCGCGCAACCCGCGCAACCCGCGCAGCCCGTGCAACCCGCGCAACCCGCGCAACCCGCGCAACCCGCGCAGCCCGTGCAGGACGAAAGGTGAACCGCTCCTTGACCGCGCCCTCCCGCCCCGAGTCGCCGGGCCCCGCGCTCCCCGCTCCCGCGCCCGGCCGGTGGCGACCCCTGCGCATCGGACTCGTCGATCTCTTCCACTACGACGTCGAGGAGTTCTGGTTCCGCGACGGCCGGCTGCTGCTGCGCGGCAACAACGGCACCGGCAAGTCGAAGGTGCTCGCCCTCACCCTGCCGTTCCTCCTGGACGGCGACCTGTCCGCCCGCCGCGTCGAACCCGACGGCGACCCGGGCAAGCGCATGGAGTGGAACCTGCTCCTGGGCGGCGCCCACCCGCATCCCGAACGGCTCGGCTACACCTGGATCGAGTTCGGACGGCTCGACGGCACCACGGGCGAGGCGCACTTCCGCACGCTGCTGTGCGGACTGAAGGCGGTCGCCGGACGCGGCATCGCCCGCCACTGGTACGCCGTCACCGACCAGCGGATCGGCGCCGGCCTCGACCTGCTGGACGCGACCGGGACGGCACTGTCCCGGGACCGGCTCGCCGAGGCCGTCGGTGCCCACGGCATGGTCCACGACACGGCGAAGGCCTACCGCAGGGCGGTCGACGAAGCCCTGTTCGGGCTCGGGGAGCGGCGCTACGGCGCCCTCGTCGACCTCCTGATCCAGCTGCGCCAGCCCCAGCTGTCCAAGCGCCCCAGCGAGGCCGCCCTCTCCCGGGCACTGACCGAGGCGCTGCCGCCGATGGACCAGGCGGTCGTCGCCGACGCGGCGGAGGCGTTCAGGTCGCTGGACGAGGAGAAGGAGGAACTGCGGGCGGCCCGCGAGGCCGAGCAGGCGTCCTCGGCGTTCCTCGACCACTACCGGCGCTACGCCCGCCTCGCCTCCCGGCGCCGCGCCCGGCTGCCCCGCCGCGAACACGCCCGGTACGAGAACCTGCAACGGGAACTCGCCAGGGCACAGGCGGACCGGGACCGGGCCGAGGCGGACCGCGAGGAGGCCGGGGAGAGGGGCGCCGCCCTGGACGAGCGCGCCGCGCGGCTGGCCGCCCAGGAAGCCGCACTGCGGTCCCGGCCCGAGATGCGCGACGCCCGCGCGCTCGACCGGGCGGCGGACGACGCCTCCCGCACGGCCGGAGAGCTGAAGCGGGCCGAGGCGGACCAGCGTACGGCGGCCGAGGCGCACACCCGGGCCCTGGGCCGGCTCGCCACCGCGGACAACCGGCTCACGGCAGCCCGGGAGACGCTGGACGGCATCCGGGACCGGATGGCCGAGAACGCTGCGGCCGCCCGGCTCGACGTCCCCAGGACGGAGGGAGCCCCCGACTCGGTTCTGCGCCGGGAGGCGGATGAGGCGACCGCGAGCAGACGGCGCGCCGTCGAGCACGTGGCGGAGCTCGTCACGGGGGCCGAGCAGGCCGAGGAACGGCACCGTGCCGCTCGGCTGCGCGTCGACGAGGCCGACGAGGAGGTCGTGCACGGGGAGGAAAGGCTGGCCGAGGCGCAGGAGGACGTCGCCCTGGCCGGGCGAGCCCTGGTCACAGCCGTGCGTGAACGTCTTTCCGGGTACGTCGAGCTACGGGTGCCCGGACTGCCCGCGGTCCTGGACGCCGTACAGGACTGGGCGAGCTCACTGGACGGGCCGCTGCCGGCCCGCACGGCGGCGAGCGAGGCACATCGCGCCGCCGCCTCCCGCCTGGCCGACCGGGCGGCCGGACTGGCTCTCCGCGCGGCGGCGACGGCGGAGCGGCAGCGGCTGGCGGTGGAGGAACTGGCCGCTCTCGAAACGGGCGGGGAGCGCGGCCCCACGGCTCCCCCGACGCGCACACCCGGCGTGCGGGACCGGGGCCCCGGCGCTCCGCTGTGGCGGCTGGTCGACTTCCGTCCGCACCTCACCGAGGCCGATCGCGCGGGACTGGAAGCCGCGCTGGAGGCGTCCGGACTCCTCGATGCCTGGGTGCGGCCGGACGGCTCCGCGGTCGCGGCGGACGGCCATGACGTGCTGCTCGATCCGGTCGGGCTGCTCGGCGGAAGCGGCCTCGACCGCGCGCTGTGCCCGGCGGGCGACCTCGCGGACAGGGGGGCCGCAGCTGTGGGGGAGGAGACGGTCGCGCGCCTGCTCGCCTCGATCGGGCTGGCCGCGGGCGACAGCGACGGGCCCGGCGAGGCCTCGGGGGAGGCCGGTGGCCACGACACCTGGGTCTGCGCGGACGGGCGCTTCCGCGTCGGGGCGCTCACCGGAAGCTGGGCCAAGGCCGACGCCCAGTACGTGGGGGAAGGAGCGCGGGAACAGGCGCGTCGCGTCCGGATCGGAGAACTGCACGCCGAGATCGACGGCTTGACGGTGGAGCAGGATCGACTGACCGAGGAGTCCCGCGCCGTGGCCGGGCGCCGTGCCGTGCTGGACGCCGAACTCGCCGCACTGCCGGACGACGACGACCTGCGGCGCGCCCACGCCCGCGTCACCGCCGCGACCGAAGCGGTCCGTCGAGCCCGCACCCGGAGGGACGAACGGGCCGCGGAACTCGCTCCGGCGACGGCGAGGGCCGAGCGCGCGGCGGTCGAACTGGCCGACACGGCGGCCGCGCTGAGCCTCCCCACCGACCACCCGGCACTGGGCGCCGTGCGCCAGGCGCTCGCCGACCACACCGCTCTCCTGGCGGCCCTGTGGCCCGCACTGCGCGAACGCGTCGACGCCCAACGCGCGGTGGCCGGCGAGCGGGAGGAGACCCACCGGGCCGAACGCCTCGTGTCCGAACTCGTGGAGCGCGCCATGGAGGCGGCCCGGGCGGCCGCGGCGGCGGACGAACACCTCACGACGCTCCGCTCCACCGTCGGAGCGGCCGTCGCCGAGCTGCAGAGGCAACTGGAGGAGACGGTCGAGACGGCCCGGGTCTGCGAGCAGGAACAGCGGCAGGCCCGGGCGGAGCACGGTGACGCCGACCGGCGGGCCAGCCGCGCCGAGGGACGCATCGAGCGGCTCGCCGAGGACGTCACCGAGGCCACCGCCGCGCGTGAGGAAGCCGTCGCGGCACTCCAGCGGTTCGCGGCGACGGGACTGCTCGCCGTGGCGCTGCCCGACGTCGATGTACCGGACGACGGGGGAGGGACGTGGGCGGCGACCCCCGCCATCGCTCTCGCGCGGGCCGTGGAGTCACGGCTTTCCTCGATCGACGACACCGACGCGGCCTGGGAGCGCGTGCAGAAGAGGCTGAGCGAGGAGTTCGGCAGGCTCCAGGACGCGTTGTCGCGGCACGGCCACACCGCTACCGCCCGCCCGAGCGAGGACGGCATGCGGGTCGACATCGTCTACCAGGGCCGGGAACGGGCCGTGCCCGACCTCGCCGAGGCACTGGCCGTCGAGGTCGCGGAACTGACCCGCATCCTGTCCGCACGCGAGCGTGAGATCCTCCAGACCCATCTGATCACCGAGGTCGCCGGGACGCTCCAGGAACTGATCGGCGCGGCCGAACGGCAGGTGGCCGCCATGAACAGGGAGCTGGAGGAGCGCCCGACCTCCACGGGCATGAAGCTGCGGCTGGTGTGGAGGGCGTCCCGCCGGGCCCCGCAGGGACTGGCCCAGGCCCGCGAACGGCTGCGTCAGTCCGCCGACGCCTGGTCGCCCGAGGACCGGGCCGCGGTCGGCGCGTTCCTCCAGGAGCAGATCGCCCACCGGCAGACCGACGACAGCGGCGGCAGCTGGCTGGAGGACCTCACCGCCGCCCTCGACTACCGGTCCTGGCACGAGTTCGGCGTCGAACGCCACCAGCACGGCAAGTGGGTGCCGGCCACCGGACCTGCCTCAGGAGGGGAGCGGGTACTGGCTGCCTCCGTGCCCCTGTTCGCCGCCGCATCGTCGCACTACGCGAGCGCGGGCGGCGCGCACGCCCCGCGCCTGGTCACCCTGGACGAGGCGTTCGCCGGCGTCGACGACGACTCGCGCGCCAAGTGCCTCGGTCTGCTGCGCGCCTTCGACCTCGACGTCGTCATGACCAGCGAACGCGAATGGGCCTGCTACCCCCAGGTGCCTGGCATCGCCGTCGCCCAGCTTTCCCGCGTCGACGACATCGACGCCGTACTGGTGACGCGGTGGGAATGGGACGGCAGCGAACGGCGGCGCGGGATGGAACCCGGTGCCCGGTCGGACGCGCTCGCGGCGGCTGCCGGTGCCGGCGACTCCGGCGGGCGGCCCCACGGGCGGGGGAGTCCTTCCCGTGAGCCGGAGCAGACCGCCGTCGTCGACAGCGCCGGCGGACAGGGGGCCCTGTGGACGTGAACCACTCGGCGACCCCGCCCGATCGCGACGGAGGCCGGGCGGCGCCCGGACGCGCGACACCGCCGGACGCCACCGCCGACGCGGCGCCCACCGGGCCGCCGCCGGGAGAAGCCCCGACCGACATCGACGCCG
This sequence comes from Streptomyces sp. NPDC020597, assembly GCF_044335095.1. Taxonomy (NCBI): domain Bacteria; kingdom Bacillati; phylum Actinomycetota; class Actinomycetes; order Kitasatosporales; family Streptomycetaceae; genus Streptomyces; species Streptomyces sp. NPDC020597. The sequence continues at coordinate 220,886 of NZ_JBIRUL010000012.1, forward strand.
AGCGACTCGGGCGCCTGCTCGGCGATCCCGGCCTCGCCTGGTTCGTGGACCGCGTGCGGCAGCGCATGGCCCGCGGCCGGCCGCTCACCGGCTCCGTCACCTTGTCCGACCCCGACGAATCCCAACGGCACGCCGCCGAACGCCTGTTGGGACGGGCACCACGAGCCGGCGGCTCCCTCGGCATGCGTCTCGCCACCGTGGACGAGATCCTGCGTCGCTCCGGTGTCAGCCCCGCCGGGCTGGCGGCGGCCGTGGCCTCCCTCACCGGCCCGGTCGTACTCCGCGCCGAGACACGCAGCAGGGAGGAGCGGGCCTGGGAGGAGGCGTACGCCCCGCTCGACACCCTCGACGCGGAGCTGGCCCGCTGGGCCGAGCGGATCCGCCGTGACGGTCTCGTACGGCGCCTCGCCCGTACACCTGAGGTCGCGGCCCCTCTGGTGGACGCCGCCGTGCGCGCATTGCGTGCGCTGCCCGCGTCACCACCGACATCGCGGGCGACGTTCGCTGCACGGAACCTCGCGGGCGCCCATGCCCTGGACGAGGGGGCGCCGCTCGCCGCTCTCGTGCTGTCCGGCATCCGCTGCCTCACCGGCCACCCTGACGGCTCGGGTGCGCAGTGGCGTCGGGAGGCGTGGGCCTCGGCGGGTCTGCTCAAGGACGACCTGTCATCGACCGTCCTCACCCTCAACCTGCGCGGTGGTCCACCACTCGACCGGATGGCCGACGCGGGAGAGCCTGCGGTGCTGACGCTCCGCTCCCTCACCCGTCGATCACCGGTCACCTCCGTCGCGGCTGCGGGAACCGTTCACATCTGCGAGAACCCTGCCGTGCTGTCCGCCGCCGCCGACGCTCTAGGCCCGGCGTGCCCGCCGATGGTGTGCCTCCAGGGGCAGCCGTCCGCCGCGGCGCTCACCTTGCTGCGCGATCTGTCCAGGCGGGGAGTCGACCTCCTCTACCACGGCGATTTCGACTGGGGCGGTGTGCGGATCGCCGCAGCGCTGGCGCGAAGCGTCCCTTGGCGACCGTGGCGCTACACGGCGGCCGACTACCTGGCGGCAGTGACCGCGGTGGCCGAAGCCCCGGACCTGACGGGCCGGCCCGCCGCAACCCCCTGGGACCCTGCCCTGGCCGTCGCTCTCGCCGAGTGCGGTGTCCGGGTCGAGGAGGAAACGGTGCTGGACGACTTGCTCACGGACCTTGGACCGGGGCCCCGCTGAGCCGCATCTCGAGAACGCGGTGGGCGCAGATCCCGAGGAGGACCGAGCCATTGGCGAGCAGAGCTCTGTCGGCTTGGGAGTCATGACGCTCGTTCGACGCTCCAGGATCCGACAGCCGACTCGAAGGAGCGATGAACGCCCTCTGAACCGGTACTTTCCCCTCCCTCGGTAAGCGTCGGCGTGGATCTCGAACGGCCGAGTGAGTTCAAGCGGCTGCATGGCCGGCCGCCCCCTCGGCAACGGATTCACCGATGCGCTCAGTCACGGCCACCGCCTACCGAGTCCGCCGCCGGGTCATGGACCGCCCGTGTCCCGTTGCCAGGACGGCCGGGACGACAGCGGAAGACCCCGGCCCGTGAACACGACCGCGGTCTTCCGCTGTGCGAAGCCGCCGGCGGTGGCGGCGGCTCGGCTCAGTCGGCGGCGAGCATGTGGGCGGGGGCGATCCGGGACAGCCGCCGGATCGGCACCGTCAGAGCCGCCACCACCAGGGCGGTCGCCGCGAGCGTGGCCAGCAGTGCGGCGCCGGCGACCGGGAACAGGTGACCGTGCAGCACGCCCCGGCCGAGGGTCAGCACCCCGGCCAGACCGGCCGCCGCACCGGACAGGCCGCCCAGCAGAGCCAGTCCGATTCCCTCGTAGAGGGTCAGCTTCGCCAGCTCGCGGTTGGTCCAGCCGGTGGCCTGCAGCACCGCGAGATCGGCGGCGCGTTCGCGCTGCGAGATGACCAGGACGTCGATGGCGCCGGCGGCGCCCAGCAGCAGGGAGAGGGCGACGCTGAGGTAGTCGGCCTCGCGCGCCTGCGCCACCACTGCACTGCCGAGCAGCGACCCGGCCACCTCGCCCCGGAAGGCCAGCGTCAGGGCGAGCAGCACAGTGAAGGCGGCCACTCCCAGCGCCAGGCCTGCCGCACCCAGCAGCGTGCGGCCCCGCACCCGCAGCAGGTTGAGCATGGCCAGTCCGGCCACCGAACGCACCGGGTGCGCGCGGCGGACCGCCGTCACCGGGGGGCGGACGGCTTCCATCGGTCCCAGCCGGGTGGCGAGCAAGGCGGGGATCAGGCCCGCCGCCGTGGCCAAGAGGAGCGCCACCGGGAGCACGAGGAGTGACTTGGCGCCGGCTTCGGGCTGGCCCAGCACCCGGCCCAGCACGTACGCGAGCACCGTGCCCACGGCTCCGGCGGCGAGGCCGATCAGCGCCAGTTCGGCGAGGACCAGGCGGAGCACTTCGCCACCGCTCCAGCCGAGGCAGCGCAGCGTGCCGATCTCGATGCGACGCGAGCGCACCGAGGCCAGCGCCGCCTGGCCGAGGAAGAGCGCGCACACGACGAGGACCAGCACGAAGAGCACCGCGCTCTTGGTGTCCACCGCCCGGAGAATGCGCAGTGCCACGCCCTTGGCGACCCAACGCTCCGTCACCTGCGCCGAGGCGCTCAGTGCCACCGTCTGCGGTGCGGGCGAGCTGCCGACGGTGACGTCGACCTGGAGCCGGGGGTAGGCGGCCCGGATCGCCCCGGCCACGGCGTTCACCCGCGCCCGGGAGGCGGTGTCGACGCCGGTCACTCCGGCCACCCGGACCCTGATCGCGCTGACTGGCGCCTTGTCCTGGAGGCTCGGGACCCGACGGCTCTTGGTGAGCGCGGTGATGGAGTCCATCGTCGTCAGCATGGTGGGCGGCGGGCTGACGTAGCCGCCCAGGTTGCGGTCGGGCTGCAGCGGCTTGCCGTTGAGCCTCGCTCGGGTCGCGCTGTCCGCACCGGTGACCTGTGGCGTCTGGTAGGTCTCCAACGGGGCGTCGGACAGGGGTGAGAAGCCGGGCAGTCTGCCGGTGTCGTATCGGCCGACCAGGTGGACGAAGGGATTGGGCAGGCGTCCGGAGTCCACGCCGTCGCAGGTTCCCAGCCCGATGCAGTTCGTGGAGGCGTGACTGGTCACCTTCCGGTACTGGGTGCCCCGGTGGTTCTCTTCGGGGACGCCTGGGAACGGCTGCTGGTTCGTGTTGGTGATCCACAGGCTGGGCTTCTGCGGCGGATGCGGCTGCGCGGCGAGGTCGCCGTCGGAGGTCCGGCGGTAGGTGACCGGGCCGACCGTCCAGTAGCTGCCGGTGTCGAACGAGTCCTCGGTCAGTGCCTTCCGGTAGCCCTTGCTCAGGTCGACCCGGGTTCTGCCCACCGTCGTGCCGTGCAGGTTTCGGACGAAGCTGTTGGCTGTCGGGTTGCCCAGTTTCGAGGGCAGCACGGCCGGGTCGCCGACGTCGAGCCGCTCGACGGTGGCGTCGAGCGTGCCGGTGGTCAGCGGGTTGTCGCTGAGCAGCGCCGGTATGTAGCGGTCGTGCTGTCCGTGGACGCTCTTGGCGCCCGACACCCTCCACGGCTTGTCCTGCTCGGTGAGCATCCGGCCTGAGACGATGGTGTCGCCCAGGCCCACCAGCCGGTCCTCGGCCACCGGGTCGATGGCGGACAGCAGCACGGGGTAACTGACCGGAACGTCGATGGTGGCCTTGTCCTGGCTGGACTGGCAGTTCATCCGCGAACTCAGGTCGGGGTCGAACGGCGACCTGTCCCTGAGGTCCTCGGCGATGATGTTCGGCTTCAACGGCAGTTCCAGGTTGAACTCGGTCTGCTCGGTCTTGTCCCGGTTGAAGTAGAAGCAGACGTCGTACTTCCCCTTGATCCGGTACCGCTGGGTGCTCTTGTCGGCCGCACCTGTCTCCAGGGTGTCGGACTCGAAGAGGCCGTCCGACTCCGATGCCGACGTCAGGGGGGAGCGGGTGAGGTAGACGTACTCGTCCGAGGTGCGGTAGCTGCCCAGTCCGGAGGTGAGGGTAGGTCGGATGCGCAGGATCTGCCGGGACGCCTTGCCGTCCAGGAAGCGGGACACGTCCACCGTGACGGTGCTCGCCACCATGAGGTAGCCGATGTTGGCGACCGGCGCGGCCACGTCGACCCCGGCCATGCCGCGGATGCGCCGGTACTGGTCGACGGTGATGCCGCCGAACGTACCGGACAGGAAGTTCGGCGTGACCAGACCGCTGCGCCGCTCCACGTCCGTCTGCGAGTCGGGCGGGCGTACCAGGACGTCGTACGCGGAGCGTGCGTTCTTTCGTACCGTGCCCACGGTGGTCGCCTGGCTCGTGCTCACCGTCGCGGTCAGCAGGGTGAAACTGGTCGCCGCCACCAGGATCCCGGCAGCCAGGGCCAGCGCGCGCCCGCGTCGCCGCCGTAGCTGATCGAGAATCATAGCCATCACGGCCGCAGGCCCCCCAGCCGGTGCAACACGTCGCCGGACGGTGTGATCCGCTGGTCCGAGGTGATCCTGCCGTCCTGTAGCCGCACCACCCGGTCACCGCCCGCGGCGACCTCCGCGTCGTGCGTGGCGATCAGCATCGTCATCCCGTAGCGCTCGCGCAGCGACATCAGCAGGTCGATGATCTCCCGCCCGATGACGCTGTCCAGGTTGCCCGTGGGCTCGTCGGCCAGTAACAGTCCCGGCCGGTTGACCAACGCCCGTGCGACGGCGACGCGTTGCTGCTGGCCGCCCGACAACTGCGAGGGCAGGGCGTCGGCCCGCTGCTCCAGTCCGACGGCTTCGAGCAGCTCCATGCCGCGCGCACGCCGGTCGAAGTCCACCCTGCGCGGCAGGACGGGGGCGAGCACGTTGTCCAGCGCGGTCAGCGCGGGCAGCAGGTGGAAGCGCTGGAAGACGAAGCCGACACGCCGCCGGTGACGGTCCAGATCCCGGGGTGTCAGTTGTGTGCCGTCGATCTCGATGTGCCCCTCGTCGGGCTGGTCCATGCCGCCCGTCACATGCAGGACGGTGGATTTACCGGCGCCGGACGGCCCGGTCAGCATCACCACCTCGCCGGCTGCGACCTCCAGATCGATCTCGTCCAGAGCGGTCAGCCCGGGATACCTGCGACTCACCCCGCGCAACGTCACGCTCACAGCCATTGATGCAGCCTCGCCCTCGTACATCGCGCACGCACATCGCCGCCCCTGCATTGCGACAATTCAGGGGTATGTTGTCACAATGTAGAAGGGACGTGTATGCCGCTCCACCACGCCGTGCTCGCGCTGCTGACCCGGCGACCGAATCACGGATACGAACTCAAGGCCCGGTTCGAGGAGGCCGTCGGCCCGCAGTGGGGTGGCCTGAACATCGGTCACCTCTACCAGATCCTCGAACGGCTGGTCCGTGACGGCTATGTCTCGCGCTCGCAGGTCACGCAGACCGACCGGCCCGACAAGAACCTCTACACGCTCACCGAAGCGGGCGATGCCGAGCTGCGCTCGTGGGCGACCACCGCCTGGGTGCGCGTCGGCGGCTTTCGCGACGAGCTGTTCCTGAAACTCCTCGGCGCTGTCGCGCTGGGCCCGCAGGCCCTGGCCACACTGATCGAGGCGCAGCGGCAGACGTACCTGTCGGAGCTCGCGGGCCTGACGCAGCAACGCCGCGCCCACGCCGACGAGCCGCTGGTCGCCGTCCTGATCGACGCCGCCATCGCGCACACCAAGGCCGACCTCGGACTGCTGGACAGCGCCGCACAGCATCTGGGCCCGCTCGCCACGGCACAGAGCGCTCAGGCGCCGGAGCGCTCACCCTCACGGGTACGGGGCGACGCCGACGAGGCTCCGAGGGGCAGGGCGGGATGAGGGGGCCGTGCGCGCGGGAATGGATTGTCGACCGTGACGCTCGTTTGACGCTCTGGTCTCCCGCAGGCGGGACAGCGAGTCGATAAATGGCCTCTGACCTGGCCTTTTCCGAGACCCGCTCAAGCCCATATCTTTCCGATGGCGCTGAGCGTTCTCGTACTGGCAGGCACCGGCCTGCCGTGGCCACGGGCTCACGCCGTCCTCGGCGCCCCTATGCCCTGCTGTCGCTGAGCGGAGGCGCGCTCAGGAGGATGAGGGGAAGCGGGCGGCGAGCAGGGCGCGGTCGTCGGGGAACGCCGCTTCGGGCTGGTGGTGCAGGAACCGGTCGCACAGCTCGGTGATGCTGAGGCTGCTGGTGGTGTGGGCGAACTCGGTCAGCCGTTTCATTCCTATGGCGAGGTCCTCGCGACGGCGCTCGATCAGGCCGTCGGTGTACAGCAGCAGGGTGTCGGTCTCGGTCACGGTGGTGTCGGCCTGACGGTAGCGGACGTTCCGGACGGGGCCGAGAGGCGGGGAAGTGGCGTGGTCGAGGTAGGCGCTGGTGCCGTCGGAGTGGATGAGCAGCGGCGGCGGATGGCCTGCCCTGGCGTAGGTCAGGGCGCGTGTCCGGCGATCGAAGACCAGGTAGCAGGCGGTGGCCATGCGGTTCGGATGATAGCGGCTCAGGAAGGTGTTGAGCTCGTCCAGGACGGCGGTGGGGTCGGTGCCGCAGCGCGGCACGATGTTGCGCAGGGCGGCGGTGATCTGTGCCATGACGGTCGCTTCGTGCAGTCCGTGACCGGCGACGTCGCCGATGCTCAGGCCGATGTGATCGGAGTCCACGTCGTAGACGTCGTACCAGTCGCCGCCGACCGAGAGCAGGTCACTGCCCGGGGCGTAGCAGGTGGCCGACTCCAGACCGGGCAGCTCTGGCAGTTGGGGCAGCAGACTGAGCTGCAGGCGTTCGGCGACCCGGTGCTCGTGCTCGTGCAGCCCGGCCCGGCGCAGAGCCTGGGCGATCTGCTGGGCGACCGCTGTCACATGCTCGGGGGCGGTGGCGCTGAGCGAGCCGTAGACGATCAGCATGCCCAGGTGGACGCCGTCCGCCTCCAGGGACAGGGCCACGGGAACCGCGTCCGCGGATTCACGAGTGAGCGGGCCGTCCGAGGAAGAGGGCCGGTCCAGGTCGGTCCAGCCGCCCGCGCCGACCGGAAGGCCGTTGTCCTCCGGTTGCAGGGGCGGTACCAGCCGTGACGAGTGCAGATAGAGCTCCGCCGCGATGGCCCCCAGGGCTGCCGGCGCCGCCTCGCTGACAGCGCGGGAGACCTCCGCGAGAGTGATCGCTCCGGCCAGGGCCGCGGTCAGGTCGTACAGGTGCTGCAACCGGGCACGGGCGGCCTGTTCGGCGGCCAGCAGCCGCGCCCGGTCCACTTCTGTGGCCCGGCGGAAGGCCACCTCCCGGTTCAGCGCCTCCACCTGCTGGCTGAGCACGACGAACCGGTCCGACGCCCCGGCCTCGACGAGATGCAACTGCACGGCCGGCTGCGGGCCGTCCCACCACGTGGCCCGCGCCCCGTGACAGCGGAAGCGCCGCGTGCGGCCGTCGGCGTCCTTGAGGACCAGCGCGCCGGGCACGGGACTGCCGCTGCGCAGCCACACCGCCAACTGCTGACGCAGCTGCGGGGTGTCGTCCGGCCGTAGATCGAACACGCTGGCGCCCGGGCGCAGCCGGTCGTCACAGCGGTGGGCAGCCGGGTTGGCGGCCAGCACGCGGCCGTCTGCCCCGCACAACAGCACCGGATGGGGCAGCGGTTGGGTGATGGCCCGGAAGAGGCCAAGGGTCATGGAGCCACAGCCCGGTCGCCGAAGTACTCACGGCCGCTCACCGTCTCGACATCCACGTCGGGCACCAGGTGCACCACCACCCGACAGCCCGTGTCGCCGCGCGCGATGGTCTCCTCCAACTCCACGCGCGCGTAGCCCAGATTACGGGCGGCGACGGTGCCGAAGACGTTGGACGTCATCATGCACATCGACTCCCGGCCCACCACCTTCTCCGCGAACGGACACACCCGGTTGCCCAGCACGATCTTCGTCTCGTCGTACTCGATGACGTAGAAGTCACCTTTGATACGGCGCTTGAGATCCACCAGCGCCTCGGCGACCTGCTCACCCGTGAGCCGGTCGGTTCCCAGTGCCTGGAGGTACATCTCGTCGATCTGCGTGCCGACGGCCTGCCCCACCAGGCTGACGTAGCCGGACGCCTCCTCCAGGCCGATCACCGACTCCAGCGACGTCGCCAACTCACGCACCAGAGTGCGCAGGAACACATCACGGTCCAGCGGAATCTCCACAGCCGAAATCCGTTCCATGCCGGCTCCCTCGTCCTCGGGCCCCGGTGGCAGCGCGACCGGCGTGGCCTCATGTCGTGTGCGGGAATGATTCTGCCAGCGCACTCCAGCCCGCCACCACCAGTCCCGTCGACAGCGGCGATCAACCCTGCACAGGATCAGCCCGTCACCCGACGGACACAGTGCTCACCAGGCAGGCAGGGGTAACCCGACAGGCGACTGCGACCGGCTGTACGCAGCGCCAGCCGGCGGCAGAGCAGGCCCGCCACCAAGGCTGGAGGAACCTCGTGAACGGCGATCCGAGCATCCTCCCGTCCTGCGAGTCGCGTCTCTCCGCTGTTACGGCGAGCATCGCGGCCGCCCGGCACTGGGTCCGCGACTGCGTGGAAGGTTTCGGCGGTCCGCTGCACCAGCACCGGATGATCCAGACCGCCGAACTGCTCGTCTCGGAACTGATCACCAATGCCATCCGCCACGGCGTCGGCCCACCCCTGATCCGGCTCACCTGGAACGGCCGGCTGCTGCGCATCGCGGTCAGCGATGACAGCGACCGCTGGCCGCGCATGCGTGCCACCAAGAACACCGAGCCCGGCGGCTTCGGCATGCAGCTCCTCGAACGGCTCGCGCACCGCTGGGGCGTCACCCCGCGCCACCCCGGCAATACGGTCTGGGCGGAACTCAGCCTCGCTCCCTGAGCTCGCCCTCCCGCCGAGCCTGAGTTGGCATGGGCGCGGCTACAAGAGGACACGTACTCGGTCGCATGAGCTCCACCAGCTCACGTCATCGGGACCCGCGCAGGTCAGGCTCGGCCCGATTCTCTCGCGTGACCGGACTGGGCGTCCGCCGCGCCTGACCGGGTATCGTGCAGGGCGATCGATATGAGCCGCCGTGCGGCCGAGCCCGGGGAACTGGGGGCAAAAGCGTGGATGTCGCACCTGGCGTGGGCGGGCCCTCCGCCGCGCCGCCACGTGAGGCGGTACTGCAGATCAATCCGTTGCCCGACAGTTCGGGGCTGGGGGCGATCGGGGAGATCAGCATGAACACACGGACGGTCTGGCAGCAGGCGCTGCAGCAACTGGTCGAGCGTGGTACGGACGTGCATCACGTGGATCTGTCCCGGGTGCGCTTCGTGGATGTGGCCGGCGTGTCAGACCTTGCGGTCACCGCCCAGCGTCTGCCCGAGGGACAGCGGATCGTACTTCACCGACCTCCGGCGCAGCTGCCGCGCATCCTCGAACTCTTCTGGCCCGGGCTTACCGTGATCGAGGTGGCTGCGTGATGACGACAGTGCCCTCGCACGAGCCGTTCGTGCACCCTGCGCTCTTCTACGAGGGGACCGACCAGTACGTCGCGGGAACGGTTCCCTTCCTGCGGGAAGGGCTGGACGCCGGTGAGCCCGCAGCCGTCGCAGCTCCGCCGGATCGTTTGAAGCTGATCCGCGAGGGGCTCGGTGAGCGAGCGGCACAGGTCCGTTTCATCGACATGACCCAGGCCGGCCGCAACCCGGGTCGCATCATCGCCAACGTGCTGCGCAAGTTCGCCGACGCCCAACCCGGCGCCCGTCGGGTCCGTATCATCGGCGAGCCGATCTGGCAGGGCCGTTCCGCCGACGAGTACCCGGCGTGCGTCCAGCACGAGGCGCTGATCAATGCCGCTTTCACCGGGCGCGCGGTGACCATCCTCTGTCCCTACGACGCTGGGCAACTAAGGCAGCAGGCGCTTCGTGACGCCCTGGCGACCCACCCGGTCGTCATCGACGCCGACGGCGAGAGGCAATCGACCGCCTACAGCCCCGAAGAGATCATTGCTCGCTACAACGAGCCCCTGCTCGCTCCACTCGATGCTGCGGCCTGTACCTTCGCCGCACCGACACTGCCCGAGACTCGCGACTTCGCCGTGTCCCGGGCACGGGCCCTGGGCGTGTCCGGCGTGTGCCTGGGCGACCTGGAACTCGCGGTGGCCGAGCTGACCACCAACAGCGTCGTCCACGGCGCCGGCTCGGGGACGCTGCGGATCTGGGCCGAGAGCGACCGCATCGTCTGCGAGGTCCACGACGGCGGACAGCTGACCGATCCTCTGGCCGGCCGTCGCCCGCCGAATCCCACGCAGCCCGGCGGCCGCGGACTCCTGCTGGTCCACCAACTCGCCGACCTCGTCCGTGTCCACACCGGCCCCGGCGGCACCACCATTCGCTGTTACCTGCCCGGCTGACCACGACCACGTAGCGAGCCTGCTCAGCACAGCACAGGTATAGGTGCGGGAAGACGGGGTACCCGCTGCGCCGTCGGCCGTTTTTGCAGGCGTAGCGGCCGGCTCGAACTTTGGGAGGGGCACAGCATGGCGCTCATCAGCATTCCGGCGGCACTGGACGCACGAACGAGCGAGCTGCCGGAGGTCGCCGACCCCTCCCGGGTTGCGCCCAAAGACGCTCGCCAGCTCTCCAAGCTGTTCTTCGAACAGCTGACGGTCCTGGAGGAGGGCACGCCCGAGTACAGCTACGCCCGCAGCACACTGATCGAGATGAACATGTCCCTGGTCCGGTACGCGGCCGGCCGTTTCCGCAGCCGTGGCGCAGAGGAGATGGAGGACATCGTCCAGGTCGGCATGATCGGCCTGATCAAGGCCATCGACCGGTTCGAGCTGACGCGCGAAGTGGAGTTCACCTCCTTCGCGATCCCCTACATCGTGGGCGAGATCAAGCGGTTCTTCCGCGACACCACCTGGGCCGTACACGTGCCGCGTCGGCTGCAGGAAGCCCGCGTCCAGCTCGCCCGCGCCACCGAGGAACTGCGCAGCCGGCTCGGCCGCACCCCCACGGTCAAGGAACTGTCGGAGCTGATGAGCCTGCCCGAGGACGAGGTACGGGAAGCCCGGCTTGCCGCCAACGGCTACAACTCCTCCTCCCTGGACGCCGCGATCGGCGGCAGCGAAGACGGCGAGAGCGCTCTGCAGGACTTCATCGGCGCCGAAGACCAGGCGCTGGAACTGGTGGAGGACTTCCACACCCTCGCCCCGCTCCTCGCCGAACTCGACGAGCGAGACCGGCAGATCATCCACATGCGGTTCGTGGAGGAACTCACCCAGGCCCAGATCGGCGAACACCTGGGCGTGTCCCAGATGCACGTCTCCCGACTCCTGGCACGGACCCTGGGCCGCCTGCGCGAAGGCATGCTCACTCAGCGCTGAGACCACCGGCAAAAGCGACGCCGGTCCAAGGCGCCCGTCCTCGACCAGTCCGTCGGTGCAGAGCCCAACGGCGGCGCCGGCCCGGTACGGCGGAACGACGAGTCGGCCGCCGAGCGACGGGGCGCGCCAGGGGCTGCGTGGCCTGGGGCCTCGAAGCCGACCGCCCGCACAGCAGTGGTGTGGGCGGTCGGATCCCGGGCTGTCAGGCGGTGACCCTGCCGAAGAGGTGGTTGGCAGGAGCATCCGGGTCGTTGCCGTAGAAGAACTCGGCGAGGGCTTGGTGGAATTCGGCGCGGTCCAGCCCACCGGAGCCGTCCCTGTCCAGAGCGGCGAAGACCGTGGCGCAGTCCTCGCCGGGCACACCGGCGACCGAGTCGAACATCTGCTGGAACTCGGCCTGGTCGATCTTGCCGTCGGCGTTGAGGTCGACGAGGTCGAAGAAGCAGTTGGTGACCGGCGCGATTTGCTGCGGATAGAGGGCGGAGTCGGTCAGGACGCTCCTGAAGCCTTCGGTCATCTCCCGCAGATCGACCTTCCCGTCACCGTCATGGTCCATCGGGGCGATCACGTTCGTCCAGAACCCGTCCATTCCCTCGATGAGTCGGCGGGCGGTCGCGGAGTCCGGCGCGGTGTCTCGGGCGGCGATGTAGCGCTCGCTCATCGCGCGGACGTCTTGCTGGGTGATGAACCCGTCGCCGTCGACGTCGGCGCCCCTGAACCACTGGCCGTACTTGAGGTCTTGAAGTGCAGTCACGACTGCGCACAGTATTCATCTGATTACGCAAATGCAAAACGAGGGGTGGCGCCTCTGGCTGCCGGGGGCGGCCCGCTGCGCGCTTGACGACGGCGAACTCGAAGGACCTGCCCGAAGAGGCAGGCAGCCTGAGTGTCAGTGTTCGAGGTGTGGTGGTGTGAAGGCGAGCACGTCCGGAAGGGGGCCGTCGTACCGCTCGACGTCGACGAGCGCACTGTGGGCGCTCGGTCCCTGGGACAGGCGGGAACACCCTCGGTCGGCCGTGAGGGTGTTCGGATTGCCGTGGCGGTCCAAGGTGCCGCTCCGGCCTGGCTGGGCCGGGTCCCACCATGCTCCGGTGGACAGTTGGATGACGCCTGGCATGACGTCGTCCGACAGGACCGCGCCCGCCAGGCAGCTGCCGCGGTCGTTGTGGACGCGTACGATCATGCCGTTCTCGATGCCGCGGGACGCGGCGTCCAGGGGGTTGATCGTCACGGGCTCACGGCCGTGGATCTTCGACTTGAGGCTGTGGCCGCCGTTGTCGTACTGGCTGTGCAGGCGTGAGGCGGGCTGATTCGAGATCAGGTGCAGCGGGAATCGGTCCGACAGTCCGGCTCGGAGCCACTCCACTGGTTCGAACCACGCCGGATGCCCGGTGCAGTCGTCGTAGCCGAACGAGTCGATCTCCTCGGAGAAGATCTCGATCCGGCCCGACGGGGTCGTCAGGGGGAAACGCTGCGGATCTGTGCGGAGCGCCTCGAAGCTGCCGGGGAACGGGCCGCTCAGCGCGGGCAGTTCAGCCGTGGAGCTTCGCCAGAAGTCGTCGAAGATCGGCAAGGCCCCGTCGTCGCCGAGGTCGGCCCTCGTCTGCTCGTAGAGGTGCCGGACCCATTCGATCTCGGAGCGTGACTGCGTGAACTCGCGCTCGTATCCGAGCCGGGAGGCCAGGGAGGTGAAGATGTGGTGGTCGGTGCGTGACTCGGCCGCCGGCTCACGGACTTTCGGCATCGCGACGAGGTGGGGGTCGGAGAATCCGGCGGCGAAGTCGTCGCGCTCCAGGCTGGTGGCGACGGGAAGAACGATGTCGGCGAACTTGGCCGTGGTGTTCCACCAGGCTTCGTGAACCACCACCGTGTCAGGGGTCTGCCAGGCGCGGGTCAAGCGGTGGAGATCTTGGTGGTGGTGGAACGGGTTCCCTCCGCACCAGTAGATCAGGCGGAGCTCGGGCAAGGTCAGGCGCCGGCCGTCGTAGTCGATGGTCTTGCCCGGATGCAGCAGGGTGTCGGCGATCCGTGCGACAGGGATGAAATCCGCGACAGGGTTGGGAACCCGGGGAATCGACGCCACGGAGGGCCGGCCGGGGGCGACGCCGGTCGCGTCCATGGTCGCGTAGCCCGCGCCCCAGCCGCAGCCGGGCCGCCCCATCGAGCCCGCCATGGCAGCCAGCACGACCGACATCCAGATCGGCTGTTCGCCGTGGTCCGCCCGTTGAATCGCGTAGTTGACCATGATGAGCGAACGTTGCGTGGACAGGCGGCGAGCCAGTTCGGTGATCGTGTCCAGGCTCATGCCCGTGATCCCCGCTGCCCAGGCGGCATCCTTGGCGACGCCGTCGGATTCGCCGGTCAAGTAGGAGGCGAAGCGGTCGAACCCGACACAGCAACGGCGAAGGAAGTCCTCGTCGTGCCAGCCGTTGACCAGCATGGTGTGTGCGATGCCGAGCATCGCGGCGGTGTCCGTGTTGGGGATGACGGGCAGCCATTCGGCGTCGAGGAAGCCGGCGGTGTCGCTGCGGATGGGGCTGATGTTCACGAACCGCACCCCGGCGGCACGGCACTTTCGCTGAAGGTCCTGCGTCTGGTGTCTGGCCAGTCCGCCGGGATTGATCTGGCTGTTCTTGAGGGCCAGCCCTCCGAACGCCACCACAAGCTCACAGTTGTCGGCGATCTCGTCCCACATCGGCATCCGTGACTGGTAGCTCCACGGAGCTCCGCCGATCACATGGGGGAGGACGACCTCCAAAGCTGCGGTGCTGTACGTGTTGCGAGAGTCGGTGTATCCCCCGCCCAACGCCAGGAACCGGTGGAGTTGCGCCTGCGCGTTGTGGAACGCGCCCGCACTCGCCCAGCCGTACGATCCGCCGAACACGGCGCTGTCTCCGTGCTGTGAACGCACTCGGCGCAGTTCCTCGCTCACCAGGGTGATCGCGTCGTCCCAGCTCACCTCCACGAAGGCGTCCGCGCCCCTGGCCGTGTCGTGGGCGCGAGGCAGGCCGTTCAGCCAGCCCTTGCGCACCGCGGGGCGCAACACGCGGGCGCTGTCGTCGGCGGCTGTCACCATTCCGGGTCCGATAGGCGACGGCGCGGGGTCATCGCCCCTCGGCTCGATTCGCACCAGCCGGCCGGAATCAACCACCGCGACGAAACTGCCCCAGTGCGTCGCAACCGACATGCGTCGTTCCACGATGCATCAACTCCGTCTCTGAAGTTGCCCGGCTCTAGGACAGCGGGCCACTTATGTCACAGTGGTTCCACGTCAGTTGCCGGGCCGCAGGACACAGACTCCCCGTGCGGCCCGCTGCCCAACCCTGCACGTGCACGACCCTTCCAACGGCCGCACAGAAGCGCCGTCCGCGTCGACTCGCCTCAGGGGGCATGTGTCGTCATGGGCTGGCAATACGCCGGCAGTACGTCCGGGACACCGGCGGCACGGTATCCATCCCAGTCCCGAGATCTTCCGTCGGCGGCTATCAGCTGTGGATTCAGGCGAACGACGGCTACGTCCTCCTCGCCGGCCCCTACGACCTGAAGATCGTCGGACAGACCGCCGAAACCTGCGGCGACCGGCAGCTGCTCCCGCTGTGTTGCTCTCCCGGCTGCGGCGCGGGCGCATCGACGAAGCGGCCCTGAACGCGGCCGCGAAGGAACTCGCCGACGCCGGCCACCACGTCCTCGCCCTCCCTTGCGACGTCTCTGATGACGCGTCAGGTTGTGTGGTGCGTCCTTCTCCACACCAAGGCGCCGGAGGGAGGGCGTGTGCGCGGCACGGGAGCCGGGATGCGCAGCCGCTCGTGGGTGGGGGAACCCGGGCCGGTCGTGGCGGAGTGCCCGGATCCCGTCGGGACCGGATCCGCCGACCGGCTGGAGCGGGACATGCCGGACATCCGGAGCCGGCGCCTGGGCGCGCGGGTGGGCCCTGAGGGCAGCTTCTTCACGCTGGGCGGCAACTCGCTCCTGGCCGTCCGGGCACTGGCCGAGGTCAAGGAGCGCGGTGCACCGAAGATCGCCGTGCGGGATTTCTGCCGGATCTCCTCCGCACGACAGTTCGTCGAGCTGGTCAGGGAGCGGATCGCTTCCGCTTCCGACGCCCCGGCCGCCACCGGTGGCGCGCGGAGCTGACCTCGTCGCAGCCGCCGTACAGCTCTGATACCAGTCCGGTATCATGGCTGCATGGCGATGACACTCCGGCTCCCCGACGACCTTGACGCGAAGCTCACCGAGCGGGCTCGCCGGGAGGGACGCAGCAAGCAGGAACTTGCCATCGAGGCCATTCGCGACGCGCAGGACCGGGCCGAGCTGAAGGTCGACGACGTTCTGGCGGAGCTCATGGACAGCGATGCGGAGATCCTGGACTACCTGAAGTGACGGCCGTGCGCTACATCCAGATCGACGAGATCCTGGCGATCGCCCGCACGGTCAACGGCACCGAGCACAGTGTGCGTGACATGGGCCTTCTGGTGTCGGCGATCGAGCGACCCCGGACGAACGTGTTCGGAGCCGAGTTGTATCCCACGCTGCACGAGAAGGCTGCGGCACTGCTGCACTCCGTCGCCCGCAATCACGCGCTGATCGACGGCAACAAGCGCACCGCCTGGCTCGCCATGCGTGTCTTCCTGCGGTTCAACGGCGTCAGCGCCAGTACCGTCCCGCCGGCCGTCTCCGTTGCCGGCCCGTTCGTCGAGGAAGTCGCACAGGACAACATCGATGTACCGGTCATCGCCAAGCGCCTTTCGACCTGGTTCCCCCTCGCCTGACGCCTGACGCCTGACGCCTGACGCCTGACGCCTGACGCCTGACGCCTGACGCCTGACGCCTGACGCCTGACGCCTGACGCCTGACGCCTGAGGTTCGACGTCGTGGCATTGAGCAGTGTGCATCGTGAAGTTGCTGGTCACGGGTCTGGTATGCGTAGGGTTCGGGATGCTCGGACTGGTCGCGGGCGGATGACTTCCGTGTAG